>JAMCQQ010000323.1:0-563 GCA_023379515.1 Actinomycetota bacterium | reverse complement strand
AACCTTAGAGCTTAAAGAAAAAAGATTAATAATACTACAAATAAAAGAAGCGCTAATAAAAAATAAGAAATATAAGATTGAGATTTTTAGCATAGACGTTTACAAAGCAGTTTTGGAAAAAGGAGTTAAAAATCTAGAAGAATTTAAGGAATATTTAAAAAGTGTCGGAAAAAATCTTTAAGTTATTTAAAAAATTGTAAATTATCTATTAGGAATTATTTTCTCTTTTCCTAAATATTTTTTTAAAACTTCCGGAATAATTATAGACCCATCTTCTTGTTGATAATTTTCTAAAATCGCGATTAGAATTCTTGGAGAAGCAATCACGGTATTATTCAAAGTATAGCAGTAATTAACATCTCCTTTCTTATTCTTAAATTTCATATTAAGTCGACGCGCTTGCCAATCGGTTAAATTGGAATTTGAGTGAGTTTCTCCATAATTATTTCTTGCCGGCATCCATGTTTCAATATCATACATTTTATATTTTCCTCAAAAGAATTTATTTCCAGAACAATCGGCTTAAGTTTTTGAATCTCTTTTTCATTAGAATCAAAAAACTT
>JAMCQQ010000322.1 GCA_023379515.1 Actinomycetota bacterium | reverse complement strand
ACCGACTCCGATTGGTGATGGTGCTCTTGCAACGGGGGCAGTCCATGAATCAATGAATATGGCTGCGATTATGAATTTACCTATCATATTTATTTGTGAAAATAACCAATATGCAGTTTCTCTTTCGGTTAAAGATTCCTGTCCTTTAAAGAGATTAAGTGATAGAGCTAAATCTTACTCTATGCATGGTATCAGTGTTGAGGGTATGTATGTAGAAAAAGTATATAATGCTGCCAGAGATACCATGCATAGAGCCCGTAATGGAGAAGGACCTTCATTTATTGAGTGTAAGACTTATCGCTTTTACGATCATTCAATTGGGGTTGATAAGTTAGGATTAAAATACAGAACAGATGAAGAAATAAGATATTGGAAAAATAGGGATCCTATAAAATTATGGGAAAATAGGTTAGTAAAAGAACAAATTTGTAAAAAAAAGCAAATAGAAGAAGTAGATAATACAGTCGAAGAAATGATAATTCAAGCAGTAAAGTTTTCTCGAAATAGTGATTATCCCCCACCCCAAGATGCTTTAAAAGATATGTATTCAAACAATTATGACGGTTTGCCTGTATTGGGATGGATAAAAATTAAAAAATAAGATTTTAGATAAGAATAAAGGAGAATGGTTTTATGAGAAAAGTTGTAATTCCTAAAATGGGGATGGCCACTACAGAAGTTGACATATTATCGTGGAAAGTGAAAGAAGGTGACTCTATTAAAATAGGAGATATTATAGTTGAAATTGAATCTGAAAAGGCAAATGTCAGCATAGAATCAGAATACAATGGAATTATAACTAAGATACTTCATAAAGATGGCGAGACAGTACCTGTTGGTGAAGCAATTTGTGAGGTTGATGAAATACCCTCTGAATAATTAAAAGCACTGCTTGTATGCAAATATAATTTAAATTTAATTGCAAGGAGAGTTTTAAATGCAACTAAAAGATAAGGTGGCAATTATTACTGGCAGCGGTCAAGGCCTTGGAATGGCAATGGCATGGGGAATGGCAAAACTTAAAAATCCTAACTGATTCACTGATATTAATTCAGACAAAGGTAAATCTACTGCGGAAGAATTGAAGAATTCTGGTTATTTTGCAGAGTTTATATACTGTGATGTTCGTCAAAAAAAAGATGTTGAATTTTTAGTCAGTGAATCAGTTAGGATTTTTAAGAGAATTGATATATTAATAAATAATGCTGGTTTGGCAAAAATTGGTCCCATAGATACTATAAGTGAAGAAGATTGGGATATTTGTATAGGTGTAGATGTTAAAGGAGTATTTTTATGCACTCAAGAAGCGGTAAAAGAAATGAAAAAACAAAATAATGGCTGCATAATAAACATAAGTTCTATTCATGGTTTGGCGGGAATGCCAGAAAGAGGACCATATTCTGTTGCCAAAGCGGGGGTTGTTAACTTGACAGCAACTTTAGCTGCTGAGTTAGGTAGGTGGAATATCAGAGTTAATTGCATAGCTCCTGGCTTTAACAGAACACAAGGTTTCATTGATCAAGTAGCTAAAGGAACTGTTAACGTGAAAGAATTAGAATCCCGTCTTCCTTTAGGCAGAATAGGACAGCCTGAGGATATTGCTGATGCAGCAATATTTCTGGCATCTGATAAGTCAAGTTATATAACCGGCGTCACCATTCCTGTTGACGGTGGATGGCTGGCAGATGGCGGAAGAGGTATGCTGAGACCATCAGACCACAAAATTTAAACAGTTTTAAGGCTTTATTAATAAATTAATTAAACCAATAAGATGTATATAATAAATGAAAAAGATATAAAATTTGTTAAATTACCTCAAAGAAAATGGAAGCCTTTAAAAGATGAAAGCAATAATACTAAGAACCTCTTGACAGGTATTTCGGAAATTCAACAAGGTAATAAAACTCCCAGTCATAAACACGAGAACTCCGAAGAAGTTGTCTATATTTTAAAAGGTAGCGGTATAATTCATTTTCCCAAATCAGATAATAATATCTATCCAGGTTGTGTAATATATATACCTAAAAATATAGAACATTATCTCGAATCAGTGGGAAAAGGTAAATTAAAACTGGTTTGTGTATTTTCACCTCCTCTGTAAAATTGGTAATGGTAAAAAATTTTAAAAATTAAAAAATTATTAGGTAGAGGTTATAAATGAATAAAAATTTAGCGAATTATTATATGGAAAAATATAACCTGAGTGCATTAGTGGCCACCCAACCCATAAGCCTGAAATATTTTTGTGGCTTTGATTGCTGGTTCACTAATTGGTTGCAGGAATGGATGGGAAAACCCGGTGCTTCAAATAGTAATGCTCCACTTTTTTGCATTTTGACTCGAAATGGTGACGTTATTTTAAGTATACCTGCCGTTATAGCTCCCTTTGCAATAAATACTTCTATCAAGGAAGCAAGGTTTTTTGGGAGTATTCCTCCTGTTCAAAAGTCAAACCTGGGACAGAAAGATTTATCTTTTCTTGAAAACGAATTGAGTGAATTTGATAAAAATCAATTAAGACTATTAAATAGGGAAATTTATCCGGATCCCGTTTCAGCATTAGAGGGAATCATTAAAGAAAATGGTTTGGAGAATTCAAATATTGGATTTGAATTAAGAGGGTTCAACGAAGAAGTATTTGGCAAAATTTCAGAAAAATTAAATGGTTGTTCGTTTAAAGATTGCACAGAAATAATAAGATTAATTAGGATGATTAAAACTGATGAAGAAATTTCACTGCTATCCAAAAGTGCTGCATTAAATGAGCTTGCTTTACAGGAATCAGCAAGAAGCATTAGGGCAAATACTACTTTTACAGAAGCTTATAACAAGTATAAGGGAATAGTTGAAACAAAAGGTGGCATTGCTGAGCATTATATTTTTTCCTCTTACGGCTGTGGCGTTAGTGACAGGAAAGATTATGTATTTGGGAAAAACCAGTTTATATTGCTTGACTGTGGTGCTTATTTATCAAATTATGTTTCTGATGCCGGAACTACTGTGTTTTTAGATAATATAAATAAAAAGTATTTACCATTACCAA
>JAMCQQ010000321.1 GCA_023379515.1 Actinomycetota bacterium | reverse complement strand
TGAATCAATTTCTGACTAATCCTGTGGAAATTATTGCAGAAAATGGCTGGGTAAAGAAAATAAAATGTATAAAAATGGAATTAGGAGAAATTGATTCATCCGGGCGAAGAAGACCTGTCCCGCTTAAAGGTTCAGAGCATGAGATTGAAGTAGAAGTTGTGGTAATGGCAATCGGGCAGGGCCCTAACCCTCTGTTGACTTCAAGTATTCCCGAACTTAAGTTAAATAAAAGAGGTAATATCGAAGCAGATGAAGCCGGCAGGACAAATAAAAAAGGAGTTTTTGCCGGTGGTGATATTGTCAGTGGCGCAGCAACTGTAATTCTTGCAATGGGCGCCGGTAAAGTCCGATCTCAACATATGGATGAATTTATAAAAACAGGCAGTTGGCTTTAAAATTTTTTCTTTAAAATTAAAAAGTTCTTGCTATGTTTTTTAAAAAAATTTCACTTGAACAAAGAGTCATCAAATCCAAAAATGATAACGATGAGCTAAACGCACTCATATCAGATTTCAAACCTTTCATTGCCAGTGTGGTCCAGAAAAAAGTTGGCAGATATCTGGAATATGGAACAGATGATGAACTTTCAGTCGGTTTGTCAGCTTTTATGGAAGCAGTCAATTCCTTCAATTTTGAAAAAGGTGCATTTCTAAATTTTTCAAGACTTGTTATCAATGCTAGAGTGATTGATTTTTTAAGGAAAAAGTCCAAACTAAAAACTATCAGCATTGATGAAGATTCCCGGGATGAATTGTCGGCAGTTCTTGACAAGAAATCGATGGAAAGATATATGCTTGAAACTGAAGAAGAGAACAGGAAGCTCGAAGTTATAGAATATACCTCTCTTCTAAAGAACTGGAATATAAGCTTTAATGAACTTGTCCGCATCTCTCCCAAAAAAGATACCTTGCGCCAGGAATACAAAAAGGCAGCCCTGGCAATTATAAATAACGATAATCTGCTTAATGAGCTTATGCGCACAAAAAGACTGCCGGTTCAGGGAATTGAGAAAATATTAAAAATACACCGGAAAAAGCTGGAGCGGGGACGAATATATATAATAGCAATAGTTTTAGCAGTTCTTAATGGACTTAGCTATCTTGATATCTGCAATGGTGGTGACGATAGATGAAAGCAATAATAATGGAAATAAATAAAAAATATTGTATTGTTATGACTGAAGATGGCCAGTTTTTAAATTACAGGATTCCTGGAGGTTCCGTTGAAATTGGTGACGAGATAGTAATTGAAAAAAAATACAATGAATTTTCCTATTCAAATTACAAAAAAACATGGATCAGGGGGCTTGCAGTAGGATTTGCAGTACTTGTGGTACTGGTTATGGGATCAGTTTTCAGCTACAGGTTTTTAAGGCAATATTTTCCAATTGGTTCTGCTCAGGCAGTTGCAGCAGTAAAAACTACGGATGAAAATGCGATCCTTGGACAATCTGAGGCTGCTGCGGAAAATTCCGAGGCTGCCGGGCAGATGCCATTATTTGAAAAGATATTTTTATTAAAGAAAGAGAATGTTTTAACCGAAGAGAATATTAATGGTATTTTATTTTCTTATCAGATTTTGAGTATAGATCAGAAAGTTTTGCAGGTTAAAATAGAAAATGAAAATGATAGTTTAAAATTTGAAGGCAATTTTTTACTTGAGATAATGCTTGAAGACGGGAGCATCAAAAATCAGGTGACGATAGATCTGCCAGGTTTTAATCCTGGTTATATTAAAGAAGAAAAGATCCCTATTGAAAATGGCGAAACTAAATTTAAACTGGTTGTATATGGAGAATTTAATGAATAATATATATTACCCCAGTTTTTATTAAAGTAATTTCGTATAACTATATTGATAAATTTTTTAAATTTTATTATAAAGATTGGGGGGAAAATGAAAAAGATAAAACCAAAAGTAATACTAGGTATCATTCTGGCAATACTTATGATTGCTGCAGTACTGCCGGCATGTGCCACCTTAAAATCTGCAGTAAATGGGGAAATGACTAATACTACTTATCCGGCAGATTTAACGAAAAATGAAAGCGTATCCACAACGGCACGTGTATCGGAAGGTGAAGCAATGACGCAGGAGGGCGGAGCGCCAGCAAGTGACACCGGAGATTATTATGCCCAGGAGGGTACTGCAGATTATAGCAAGACTGTGGCTGCCAGCGGCAAAATAATAAAAACTGCGAATATACAGCTTGAAGTTAATAAGGGTGAGTTTGAGAAAAAGTTCTTTGAGATAGCAACACTTGCTGAAGCGAATAATGGTTTTGTAAGCAATTCACAAAGCTATTCGGATTCTGAAGGAAAACTTACAAGCGGCATGATAACAATAAGAGTTGAACAAAAGAATTTTGATGCCGTAATAAACAAAATAAAGCAATTGGGTACGGTAAAAAGTGTTCAACTGGGCGGAACAGATGTTACCCAGGAATATGTTGACCTGGAATCAAGATTGAAGAATCTTCAGGCTCAGGAGCAGGTTCTTTTAGAGCTGATGAAGAAATCAGTCAAAGTTACGGACAGCATAGAAGTACAAAGAGAGCTCAGCAATGTTCAGGGTGAAATAGAAGTTATAAAAGGCAGAATGAATTACCTTGATAATATGGTTTCTTTTTCAACAATAGATATTAGTTTGGCTGAACCCCAGGCAATAACTGAATCAACGGAAGGCGGTTTCCTGGGAGCTGTTAAAAGAGGAGCAAGAGGTGCCTTGACAGTTGTCAGAGGGATGACCACAGTACTTATTGTTATGAGTCCGGTACTTATATTGATAGCAATAATATTGATTATAATCTGGCAGAGCCTCAGGGCAAGAAATAGAAAAAGAGCAAGACAAACAAAAGCTTAAATTAAAAAAAATTAAAAAGTATCAGCGAGTCAGAAATTAATAAATAAAAAAATAAACAAAAAAGCAGGCTCCCTATTTAGAAACATATTAAAACAGTAATCTAAATTGGGAGCCTATTTTATTCTTTCCTTAAATTAATCTAATTCTATAAGGAAGCACCTAAAATTTCATGATAAAAAATAAATTGATGAGCCATGATGGGTATTGAGAAAACCATTTGAAGGCTTAAGCGGGCATGGTTCCTCCTCCGGGAGGAGAGCTGAGCCTGAAACTGAGCTGGCTTTTACTCGCCGGGGAAAAGCCTGCGTGTTTTTGAAATACCCATCATGGCCCTTAAAATTTTCCTTTATTGCTATCATGAAATTTTAGATGCTAACATTCTATAAAAAAAGTTTGCTATTTACTTCAGTTTGTTTGCAACATGCTTCTATTCATATCTTAAAGCTGCAATCGGATTTAATCTCGCCGCTCTCATCGCAGGATAAATACCAAAAAATAAACCCACCATTGTCGAAAAAGTAATTGCCAGTATTATCGGAAATGCCGAAATTGTAGGTTGGAGTATTGTAAACTTATTCAGGATTATTGATACCGCGACTGCAAAAAGTATACCTAAAATCCCGCCCGTTATGCTCAATACAACGCTTTCTATCAGAAACTGGAAAAGGATGTCCTTATTCTTTGCACCTACTGCTTTTCTTATTCCTATTTCTCTTGTCCTTTCGGTAACAGATACAAGCATGATGTTCATAATGCCTATTCCACCAACCAGGAGTGAAATTCCTGCTATGCTGGAAATTGTAATCGTAAATATGCTTGTGATTGTGCCCACTATATCAATAAGTTGTGTCTGGTTCTGAACAGTAAAATCATTTTTCTCATCAGCTCTCAGATTATGAGCCTTCCTTAATATTCTTTCAATTTCTTTTGATGCCTGATCCATGTTATTTTCAGAAGTGCTCTGGGCAATTATCATATTTATATAATTAATTCCGTAAATCTTATGCTGGGCGGTAGTTATTGGTATAGAGATTGAATTGTCCTGGTCATTTCCAAACTGATCGGTACCCTTGGATTTTACTATTCCAATAACTGTGAAGTTCTTGCCGTCAACTTTTATTATTTTTCCTATCGGGTCAATTTTACCGAATAATTTATTTATTATGGTATGACCTATTACAGCAACATTTGCAGAATTCTGCACATCGCTTGCTGTATAGAAGTGGCCCTTTTCAATTTCAAAATTGTAAATATATTCAGCCTTTTCGCTTGATGCATAAACACTGGCCCTGGTATTTTTATTCAGATATGTAATAACCGAAGAACTCAATACAGCGGGAGCCGCACCTTTAATCAGTTTCACTTCTTTTTCAATCATTTTTACATCCTCAACTTTTAATGCTTCCTTATCCCTGTCATCTCCCAGCATTCTCTCAAATCCCTGCTGCTGCTCTTGTCTGTTACCCGGGGTGACAATAATAAGATTCGAGCCAATATCCTGCACACTCTTTATGATTGATTCCTGAGCACCCGTACCGATTGACATCATAGCAACTACGGCGCCTACACCAATAATTATTCCAAGCATTGTCAGGAATGCCCGTAATTTATTAGAAGCCAGTGATTGAAAAGCAATTATTATACCTTCATACAATCTTCGCATAATTTTAAATGCACTTCCTTTTTATTTTTGTTTCTGATTTGGTTTTTCCTCCACGCCTAACTTATCTTCAAGTTTTGGCATTTTTTCAAGCATTTCGGTCGCATCTATCGGCATGATAATTTTTTCTTCCCTGAATATCATTCCATCGCGCAGATAAATAATTCTGCTCGCATGCTTTGCAATATCAAGCTCGTGTGTAACAAGCAGAATTGTTTTTCCCTCTCTGTTTAATTTCTGGAAGATGGCCATAATCTCCTCACCAGTTACCGAATCAAGGTTTCCCGTAGGTTCATCAGCCAATATTATCGAAGGATCGTTTACCAGTGCACGGGCTATAGCCACTCTCTGCCTCTGACCTCCTGAAAGCTCACTTGGTTTATGTTTTTCCCAACCAATGAGCCCGACTGATTTTAATGAGTCAAGAATTTTTGTCTTTCTGTTTCTGGAAACATTTCTGGCAGTATAAATCAATGGAAGCTCAACATTACGAACCGCATCGGATCTGGAAAGCAGGTTAAATGTCTGAAAAACAAAACCAATTTTTTTATTTCTTATTTCGGCAAGCTGATTATCATTTAATTTGCTGACATCGGTATTTTCAAGAAAAAATTTTCCGCTGTCCGGGGTATCCAGGCACCCAAGAATGTTCATAAGAGTAGATTTACCCGAACCTGAAGGGCCCATAATTGCAACAAATTCTCCCTGTGAAATCTTCAGGTTTGCTCTCCGATATCCAAAAACCTGGCT
>JAMCQQ010000320.1:1007-5599 GCA_023379515.1 Actinomycetota bacterium | reverse complement strand
CATTCAGGTTCAAGAGGTTTGGGCCATCAGATTTGCGGAGACTATCTGAAGGTCATGCAGAGGTCAAATTTTTCAAAGACTGACATGGCTAAATTTTTAAGAAAATAAGAATTTTATTTAATTTTTTTTAAATTTTTCAATTATACTAAAAATATATTCGAAGGAGCGTTTAGATGAGAGGTTTGGAAGTGCTTACAGAATTTTCCAAAAAAGCAGGCGCAAGACTTGAACCGAAGAAAATAAAAATAGATGATACAACACTGCGCGATGGGGAGCAGACGGCCGGAGTTGTATTTGCAAATGATGAAAAAATACATATCGCAAGGATGCTTGATAAAATTGGTGTTCACCAGATTGAGGCCGGTATACCTGCTATGGGTGGGGACGAGAAGGATGCAATAAAGGCAATAGCTTCGTTAAATTTAGGCTGCAGTATCCTTGCCTGGAACAGGGCAGTCAGGTCCGATATAGATAATTCTATCGAATGCGGAGTTGACGCTGTTGCAATATCGATATCTTCATCTGATATTCATATTGAGCATAAACTGCAAAAAAGCCGTGAATGGGTACTTGAGAGTGTGAAAACTTCCGTAGATTATGCAAAGGGTTTTAATCTTTACGTTTCTGTGAATGCTGAGGATGCATCAAGATCAGACATGGAATTTCTGCTGCAATTTGCAAGGACCGCAAAAGAAATGGGAGCTGACAGGTTAAGGTATTGTGACACACTCGGCATTCTTGATCCTTTTGAAACTTTTATGAGAGTTAAGACTATTATCGATATTATCGGAATTGATGTGGAGATGCATACGCATAATGATTTCGGCATGGCAATCGCAAATGCCATAGCAGGAATAAAAGCAGGTGCAACATATGTAAATACAACAATCAATGGTCTTGGTGAAAGAGCAGGCAATGCTTCTTTTGAAGAATTTGTTATGGCCCTGAAATATCTTGAGAATGTTGACCTCGGCATAGATACTCATCTTTTCAGGGAAATTTCGGAATATGTTGCAACTGCATCAGGAAGGTTCATACCTGCATGGAAACCGGTGGTGGGTGCCAATTTGTTTCTGTACGAAAGTGAAATAAGAGCCACGAATGTAATGAAAGATTCCAGTACTTTTGAGCTTTTTGGACCGGAAGACGTCGGGCTTGAAAGAAAGATAATACTTGGCAAATACTCCGGAGTCAATACGGTTCTTTCCAAACTGAACCTGCTTGGTTATAAGGCAACTCCCAAAGAGGCTGAAGAAATTGCCGATATAATAAGGGCCAAATCTATTGCTATGAAAAGATCATTGTATGACAGTGAGATTGCTGAAACATATAAATCTTACAAGGGCGGCGACAAGCACGAGAAAAAACAAAACAGCAGGGAGGCTTAAGTGATAACAGAAATCAAAGATAAAAGTTATGTAAACATAATAGACACTACTTTAAGAAATGGTGAACAGACCGCGGGTGTAGTATTTTCAAAGCATGAAAAAATCAGGATTGCAAAACTGCTTAATGAAGTTGGAATTCCTGAAATTGAAATCGGAACGCCTTCATTGGGTCCGGCCGAGAGAGAGATTATTAAAGAAATTATAGCCTCAAAACCTAACAGTAAGTTATTCACTTACTGCGAAGCCGATCCTGCCAATATTGCGCATGCTTTAGAATGCGGTATAAAAAATATAATCATCAATATTTCAACATCTGATCTTCATCTTAAAGTAAAATATGGTAAGACCCGTACTTGGGCCTTAAACCAGCTAAGGGAAACAATAAGCGAGGCAAAAAGCAATGGGCTTGATTTTATCGTAAGTGCCGAAGATGCAACCAGGACCGATCTTGAGTTTCTGCTGAAAATGATAAATATCGCCAAGAAAAAAGGTGCTTACAGGTTCAGAATTTGCGACACAGTCAGCAGGTTTGACCCTTTCAGAACTTTTCTTTATATTAATACAATACTTAATACTATTGCTTTTCCTATAGAGGTATATAATCACAATGATTTCGGTATGGCAACAGCCAATGCTATGGCGGCAGTAAGGGCCGGCGCTTCTAGCCTTGTCACAAGCGTAAATGGTCTTGGTGAAGGGACAGGAAATGCTGCACTCGAAGAAATTGTAATGGCGCTGAAATATCTGGAAGATGTTGATCTTGGAATGACAACATCAAAGTTCAGGGAACTATCTGAGTATGTCGCGAAAGCTTCAGCAAGAGCAATTCCTGTTTGTAAAGCGATTGTAGGCACCAATGTTTTTGCCCATGAATCAGGCATACATGCTGACGGGGTCCTGAAGAATCCCAGAAATTATGAAGTCTTTGAACCAGGGGAAGTTGGTCTCACCAGGCAACTTGTTGTCGGGAAGCATTCAGGCTCCCATACAATATTGCATAAATTTAAAGAATTCGAAATAGATTTAACAGACAAAGAAGCCAATGACATACTTGCAATGGCAAGATCAATGTCTGTTGACTTGAAAAGACCGCTTTTTGATAAGGAATTGATATATATTTATAAAGATTATCAGGAAAATAAACAAGCGGAAGTTTAGAAAGGGGTATTTTTGAAGACTATTGCTGAGAAAATATTAAGTGCCCATGCCGGCAGGAATGTCAGGGCCGGAGACATAGCAGTTGTAGATGTCGACGTAGTAATGGCTCAGGACGGAACGGGACCTCTTACTGTAAGCCAGATAAAAAAACTTGGTTTTAATAAAATCGCAAACTCTGCAAAATCTATTTTTTTTATAGATCATGCTGCACCGAGCCCCAGAAAAGAGCTTTCTGATTCCCATAAAATCCTGAGAGATTTTGCAAGGGAAAGCGGGGCCAGGTTAGGTGATATAGGTGAAGGAGTGTGCCATCAGATTCTTGTTGAGTCTTATGTCTGCCCGGGGGATGTTGTCATCGGCGCAGATTCTCATACCTGCACTTCAGGCGCGCTTGGAGCTTTTGCAACCGGAATGGGATCCACGGATATTGCAGTAGGGTTTGCTCTTGCAAAAACATGGCTCCTTGTACCACAAACTATAAGAGTTAATTTTAATGGCAAATTAGACAGGGGGGTTTATGCCAAAGATCTGATTATTTATCTGATAGGGAAAATAACTGCCGATGGCGCCACTTATAAGGCGCTTGAATTTAACGGAAGTGCCAGCAGCAAACTTACAATGGAAGACAGGTTCACTATTTCGAATATGGCAGTTGAAGCTGGAGCAAAAGCAGGGATATTTGCAGCAGATGAAATAACAAGCCGATATCTCAATCAGCAGGGAAGAGATGAATGCTTTAAGGAAATAAAAGCTGATGAAGGCGCAGAATATGAATCTGAAATTAATATAGATTGCAGCGAAGCCGAACCCATGATATCAATGCCTCATACTGTAGATAATACAATACCTGTCAGCAAAATTGATAAAGTTAAAATAGACCAGGTTTTGATTGGGACGTGTACAAATGGCAGGTTGAGCGATCTAAAGATTGCCGCCGGAATACTTAAGGGTAGAAAAGTCGCTGATGATGTCAGATTGATTGTGGTGCCGGCTTCCAGGGGTGTGTATTTAGAGGCCTTGCATGCAGGGATCATTGAGACTTTAATTGAAAGCGGGGCAGCAGTCATCTCTCCCGGATGCGGACCGTGCGTAGGTGTTCACCAGGGGATACTTGGAGATGGAGAGGTATGTCTTTCCACGCAAAACAGAAATTTTAAAGGCAGGATGGGAAATCCGGATGCATTTATATACTTATCATCACCGGCAACTGCTGCATGGAGCGCAGTGAAAGGTTTTATTTCTGATCCCAGAGAGGTGCTGCAGTAAAATGAAAAATAAAAATAATGCAAAAATTAAAAATGAAAGTGCAGGTTTTAACGGAACTGATAAAAACAATAAAGGTGACAGCATTATAAGAGGAAGAAGTTTTAAGTTTGGCAATGACATATCAACAGATCTTATTGCGCCGGGCAGGTATTTTCATTTAAGATCAAACCTCCCTGAGCTTGCAAAACATGTACTGGAAGATGCGGATCCGGAATTTGCTTCCAAAGTCAAGCCCGGCGATATTGTTGTAGGCGAAAGAAATTTTGGTCTGGGTTCAAGCAGGGAACATGCCCCTATAATTTTGAAGATTGCCGGGGTAGGAGCAGTTCTTGCAAAATCCTTTGCCAGAATATTTTTTAGAAACAGCATAAATATCGGCCTTCCTGTCCTTATATGTGACACCGGCAAAATAGATGAGGGAGATATGCTTGAAATAGATTTGAGAAAAGGTATTGTCCGCAATTTGACAAAAAATTTAGAAATCGGATTCAATCCGCTCCCCGAAGTGATGATTAAGATATTATCGGATGGTGGTCTGGTGAATCATATAACAAAAAACAAGGGGTTTAACTTATGAAACATGTAATTACTTTAATACCTGGTGATGGTACCGGTCCGGAAATTTCTGCTGCAACTACCAGAGTTGTAGAAGCTACAGGTGCAGATATCGACTGGGATATCGTAAATGCAGGCGCTGAAGTTTATGAAAAAGAAGGAACTGTATTGCCGGATAACGTCATTGAATCACTTAAAAAAAATAAGGTTGGCCTAAAGGGCCCT
>JAMCQQ010000320.1:0-997 GCA_023379515.1 Actinomycetota bacterium | reverse complement strand
GGAGGTTTGATCTTAAATGAAAATACCTGCCCGGCGCAATAAGATCTGTTGATATGTCATTGCCAAACTTAAAAAAAATAAGGTTGGCCTAAAGGGCCCTATTACCACACCGGTCGGCACTGGATTTCGAAGCGTCAATGTTGCAATGAGAAAGCTTTTCAATCTTTATGCATGTGTGCGGCCATGCAAAAGCTACAAGGGTGTAAGGAGCAGATATGAAAACATCGATCTTGTTATCATAAGGGAGAACACTGAAGATCTGTATGCCGGAGTAGAATTCGAGCAGGGCAAAAAAGATACGATTGATTTAATCGGATATATTGAAAAAATAAATGCAATCCCGATAAGGATCGACAGCGGCTTATCTATAAAACCAATCTCAATTACGGGTTCAGAAAAGATAATAAGGTTTGCCTTTGAATATGCAAGAAAAAATAAAAGGAGAAAAGTTACGGGTGTTCATAAAGCAAATATAATGAAATATACTGACGGACTTTTTTTAGAAATTTTCAGGAAAATTGCTGCCGAGTATAAAGATAAAATATCTGAAGACAGGATTGTAGATAATATGTGCATGCAGCTTGTCCAGAAACCTGAACTCTATGATGTGATGGTATTTCCTAATTTGTATGGCGATATAGTTTCAGACCTGGCAGCCGGTCTTATTGGCGGACTGGGAGTGGCCCCTGGCGGAAATATTGGTGATGAGTTGGCCTTATTTGAGCCTACTCATGGGAGTGCCCCAAAATACAAAGGAATGAATAAAGTTAATCCTACGGCGCAAATGCTTTCCGCAGTTCTTATGCTGCGCTATATCAATGAGAAGAAATGTGCCGATTTAATGGAAACTGCAATAGCACAGGTTATTGCTGAAGGCAGGAATGTAACTTATGATATGAAGCCAACACCTGCTGACTCTTCAGCCGTTGGAACAGCCCAAATGGCAGATGCTATCATAGAGAAGATAAAGGAATTAAAACAATAAAGAGCTTCAACC
>JAMCQQ010000319.1:3126-3466 GCA_023379515.1 Actinomycetota bacterium | reverse complement strand
TGAAATTATAGGACATAACTATGTTTGCCATCATGTTTTCTTCAAATCCCAGTATAATGCTTGCTTCATCTTCTCCCTCCCAATTAGGATTATATGAAAGCGTTTCGGCATAAACTCTCTTTGGAAACTTTCCTGAAAGCCATAATATATAATCGATTATATGTGAACCCCATAAAGGTATAAGCAATCCTCCTGTTTTCTCTTTAGAAGTCCACCATTTGGTGGGCGGTTTATCAACATATCCAAGCAAACTTACACTTATATCAATAATTTCACCTATTTTTCCACTATTAAAAATTTTTTTTGACTCCATTGCTGCAGTATGAAACCGCTGGCTTTG
>JAMCQQ010000319.1:0-3116 GCA_023379515.1 Actinomycetota bacterium | reverse complement strand
ATATTATGGCTTTCAGGAAAGTTTCCAAAGAGAGTTTATGCCGAAACGCTTTCATATAATCCTAATTGGGAGGGAGAAGATGAAGCAAGCATTATACTGGGATTTGAAGAAAACATGATGGCAAACTTACACTTATATCAATAATTTCACCTATTTTTCCACTATTAAAAATTTTTTTTGACTCCATTGCTGCAGTATGAAACCGCTGGCTTTGACCTACCATAAGTTTAATGTCATTCTGAGATGCAGTTTCAATTACTTCTTTAGCTTCTTCAACAGTATTTGTTAAAGGTTTCTCAATTAAAATATTTTTACCCATTTTAGCAGCTTTTATGCATGTATCTTTGTGAAGATAATGCGGCAAGCAGATAACCACGGAATTTATTTCTTTGTCATTTAATGCATCATCTAAATTAGTATAATATCTTTTGGCCTTAAATTTTAAAGCTGCTTCTTTTGCCACTTCTTCTACGATATCAACAGTGGCTATCAATTCTGCTTTGTCTTTCAGATCATTTATCGCTGTTAAATGAGTGTAGGCAACTCTGCCGCTTCCGATAACAGCCAGTCTTACTTGTTTTGACATAAATTTACCCTTTCCAATAAAAATAATAATTTAAATTAACTATAAATATCTTACAAACCACTTTTTTATAATACTTAAAACTTCTTCTTTTAAAGAACCTTTTAGAAGAAGGTGATCGCCCTCTTCAAATAAAATTATTTTCTTTTTTTCTTTAGCTTTTCTAAATAACAGTTTTGCATGTCTATCATACGGTACAATATCATCTTTCATACCTGCTAAAATCAAAATTGGTCTTGGTGCTATTTCCTCAATAAAATTTATTGGTTTCAGATCAATCAATGAATCCACTGATTCATAGCGCACATAATATGAAAAAAGTTTATCATCAACAATTTCCTTTATAGAATCAACAATCTCTGTACTGTTTTTATTATAAGCTAAAGCATAGCTTAATTTTACTAAATTAGATGATTCATATTTGGTTCTTCTTATTCTATCTTCCTCTAATTCTTCTAAGAAATTCCTATAATCTTTTTCACATCTATTGGCTACCCAATTTTGTTTAATCAAATCATATCCATCTGCTATCGGTGCAAGAGCAATAATACATTTTATCTTTGAACATTCTGCAGCAGTTTGTATTACTATAGCAGCCCCCATACTCTCACCAATAACACCTACTCTATTATCATCGATTCCGGGGTATGAACTTATAAAATATACTGCTGATTTAAGATCCTCTTTCCATTCCGTAGAGCATAATTTTTTACCGGGAGTATATTTTGAATACCCAGAACCTCTCATGTCAAACCTAAAAGTTGTAAATCCAATTTTATTTAAATGTTCTGAAATCAAGATATAGCTGCCCAATTCATCTCTACCAGACCCATAGCCATGAGAAAATACTACAGCAGGAACTTTATTATGTTGAATCTTTTCAGGGATACTTATTATTCCATTTAATTTAACACCGCTACTATAAAAATTAATCTCTTTTTCCATATTTAAATTATGTTAATAAGTATAATGTACTACATATTATAAAAATATTTTAAACTAATCAACATTTTCTTAAATATGATAGACATCACTAAAATCTTATCAGTGTTGCTTCCGGCTGGCAGTAAAATCTGAAAGGTGAAATCTCTCTTCGCCAAGTCCCTTGTAGCATAAAGGACAAAATTATTGAAATAAAAATGTATTGTTAATAATATAATGTATGTTTTTATTTAATATGCCGTGTAGCCTCCATCGCTTTGAGAACCATCCATAAAGTTGCAACGAGTCACTCCTTGCTTTCGCGCTTAATATCAGCATTGCCAAAAAGTATGGTATATTCATTACAGTCTATTCTGCCGAGCATATTATTCCGTTATCAAAAGCACAGCCTGTAACTATTTTTGGAATTGTATCTTTAATATCGGCATCATCATCTATGGTTTCCTGAACATTGCCAACACCCACTCCGTGTGCAGGCTTACCGCTTGAATATGCTGCTTTTACCATACCCATTACCCCTGCCGCCTATCTGGTCAACCTGCACCTGGGAAAATTTTTCAAAGCTCCAAAAATCCCTTGGAGATAAAATACTAACTTTTTTATAATTTTTAATAATTAACAAGTCTTTATCACCGGTAACTATACAGTCTACTTTTTCAAATGCAGCAGCGGCTAATACATTATCGTCATCTATATCCCTTGATATTATTTTATTAAGTTTTTTATGCTTACCTACATTTATAAAATTTGATTTTATGAAATTAATCACTTCACCAATTTCTTCATCACTGTATTCAAATTTAGTTTTAAGATTTTTTTTAACTTCTTCTATTATAAAATCTGAAGTATAAATTTTATGATTGATCAGACAATATTCCAGAAGCTCAGCTGCATGACCATGTGTAATAAAAGCAGAAATTATTACATTGGTATCTAAAAATATTTTCATGATATCAGCTTATAAACATCATCTTCGGAAAATATTTTTGCTGCTTCAGCTTTTGGGATCATTAAATTCCTTATTCGCCTGAATTCAATCAAAGAAAAATATTGTTTTAATGCAGTCTTTATGATTTCACTTCTATTAGCATTTTCCCTAAAAGCAATTTCATCAAGTTTTTTTTTCATTTCATTTGTTAGGCTGATAGTGACAGTTTCTCTCATCTTAGTGCCTCCAATCTATTTTTAACTGTATTACATTATAACACAGTTAGGGCTCGACAGAAAGGGTAGAATTTCCATAAAAATATACCAATTATTTGCGCCAGTTATCGATTTATAAACTGATAAAAATTCTTAAAAGATGTGTTTATGGTTGAAATAAGATAATTATAAACATCAATTTTACCTTTTTTAAAACTTGAAATTTTCCCTATTGACATCTGCTAAAAACAGTGGCATTATTAAACATGTTTTAATCATATTTAAAACATGTTTAATTTTAGGGAGGTGGGATTATTGACACAGGATGAAATTAAGACCAAACAAAAGATTTACCAGGCAACATTGGAGTTAATCAACAGTGGAAAAGATGCAAAACATATTACAACCAGACAAATAGCCGTAAAAGCAGGTGTGAATTTGGCTCTTG
>JAMCQQ010000318.1 GCA_023379515.1 Actinomycetota bacterium | reverse complement strand
ATAGGATAGAAAATGCAAGACAAACAATTATCGTTGACGACAAAAGAATCTATGAGAATGTACTTCTTATTGACGATGCGGTTGGATCTGGCGCAACAATGAATGAAATAGCAAGACAAATTAAAGATAAATATTTAGTAAATGGACACATAATTGGACTAGCAATTACAGGGAGCTTTAAAGGATTTGACGTAATAAGCGAAGTCTAACTAAATAAATGCGTATCAAAAAGCAAACACTAATTAACGATCTGTCCTCTTTTTGCCTTTGCAGTTTTTGTCATCCGGTCAAATGCCACAAGCCCTTGTATTAGAACCTCAACATCAACTTCTTTTGAATTTTCAGGTTTCAGAACTTTTAATATTTTCGCAACTTCATCCGGACTAGAAATATCCATGTCATTGTCCAGAGCGTAATGATAGACATCCAAGACAAGGCTTGTCATTTCTTCCACTATTTTATCTTCGTCTTTCATAATTCATCCCGATTATATCACTTAGTAAATCCATTTTCTTAGAGATAGAAATTCAAACATTTCCTCGGTAAGTTTCTTACTTCCTATTCTTCTCATTATCTCCCGGCTGTACGTTTGGGATAAAATATTAAGACTTCCTTCCCAAAGTATTTTCCTGTCCAGCATAGCCAATTTTCTATGGTGATTTCCTACACATATTAAAACCTGCACCCCCAATATCTCAAGGTGCCTGATTTCGGATTCCGACTGGACTTCATATTCCTTGCTGTGCTCACGAGGATTCCGGGTCATAATATAAACTTTTACTCCTTTATTCACCAGTCGCTCAAAAATCGGTCTTAATTCTTTCATACGCATTGTTGTAATAAAAGGACTTTCTATAATTACTTCTTCTTTTGCAGCAAATAAATCTTGTGCAAACCTGTTGTAAAAGGTTTTTTCATCATATAAAATGGACGTGGCTATATCTGGGGGAGGGGATTTGTGCATCTTTGATCTAAACCAATTCATTGTTTTCCCTCCTTCTGCTTAAAATGAGAGATCGCAACAATGAGATTAGCTTTTTCTTTAGGATCAATCTGGGAGATTAGATAGGTTCGAACATCGTCCCAGATGGTGCACTCCTTAACTCTTGGTCAATGATCCTTGACTTATTGTTAAGTTCCTAGTAAACTAGGAACTAGGAACTATATCATGTCTACATCAAATAAAATTATTGACTACATTTCGAAAAATGGTCAGGCAAGCGGAAAAGAATTAACTGATCACCTGGGAAATATTAGCGGACGCGGGGTAAGAAAACAATTAAAAAATCTTACTGAGAAAAACATACTTCAAAAAATTGGTAAACCTCCAAAAGTATACTATTCGCTTGCGACAAACAAAGAAACAGTTAAAACTATTCGGGTTAATTCTTTTCCGCTTGCCTGACCATAATCAAGATTTGTTCGATAAGATTAACGAAAATTATCTTTATATTACTCCAACAGGTGAATCAAAGGAGGGATGGACTGGTTTTCTGGCATGGTGTGAAAAGACAAAACAAGATCCGATAAAAACTGCAAATGAATACATAACTACTATAAAAAAATTTGATAAATTTAAAAAAAACGATCTTATTGATGGAATGCCAAAAATGAAAAACACTTTTAAAGACGTTTTCCTGGATAAGCTTTTTTACCTAGATTTCTACAGTATTGAGAGATTTGGAAAAACCAAACTTGGTCAAACCCTTCTTTATGCAAAACAAAGTCAAAACACATCTTTGATTCGTAAGCTCGTTGATGAAATTCGCCCTCAAATCATCAAGATTATAAAAAAGCAAAACATTGATGGTGTACTTTTTGTGCCACCCACGGTAAAACGCGAAATCCAGTTTATGAAAGAACTGGAAGAAAAATTACGTCTTCCAATTAGACTTCTTAGTGTGACAAAAATAAAAACGGAAATTATTATCCCTCAGAAGACTCTTTCGAAGCTTGAGGATCGTATGGAAAATGCAAAAAAAACAATTATAGTCGAAGAAAAAAAAGAATATAAAAATGTTCTTCTTATTGACGATGCTGTGGGATCCGGATCTACCATGAACGAAACTGCAAAACAAATTAAAAACAAACGCCTGGTATCCGGAGATATTATTGGACTAGCCATAACGGGAAGCTTTAAAGGATTCGATGTAATAAGCGAGGTATAATTAATGTTTTTCCTCTTCCTGAAATGCGAAATAGCAGTAAAAGCTTTCTTAATCGTCTAAAAGGGCACATGTCTTTTAAGGGTAAAGAGCGATAAATTCCAATTCCTTGCCTAAATTCTAGCCTATTGATATAATCTCTCAGCGGGCTCTTAGCTCAGTTGGTTAGAGCGCTTCGTTTACACCGAAGAGGTCAGAGGTTCGAATCCTCTAGGGCCCACATTGCATAATTAGCCTATGTTAATCATTACAGGAAGTATTGCTTATGATTATATAATGGATTTTCCGGGAATCTTCGGAGACCATATCATGCCGGATAAAATCCATAATATTAATGTCTCCTTTATTGTAAATAAATTTGAAAGACGCTGCGGGGGAGTAGCAGGCAACATTTCCTATAATCTTGGACTCTTAAGTACTCACCACACTCTTTTCTCTTACGCCGGAAAAGATTTTGAAGAATATAAAAAACACTTAGAAAAAGTGGGTGTTAGCACAAAAAATGTCTTAATTGATCGAAGCCTTCACACAGCTACGGGATTTGTAATGGCAGACAAAAATCATAACCAAATCTGGGGATATTTCTATGGAGCAGCTGATAATAACTATAAACTAAAGCTAAACTCAATAGCTAAAAAAATAGATTTAGTGGTGGTTGGTCCAACAGGAGCAAAAAGCTCAATGAATATGGTAAAACAATGTATTAAATCAAAAACAGAATACATTTTCGATCCAGGATTCATCTTAACAGAAGTTTCAGACGAGAATCTTGAACTGGGAATCAGCCATGCCAGCATTATTATCGGAAATGATTATGAAATTACACTTATCAAAAGACGTGTTAAAAAATGGAAATCTTTATTCAAAGATAAAATAATTATTACAACATTGGGAGCAAAAGGCTCTCAAATTGAGACAGGCGATAAGATCATAAGCATAAAACCGGTAAAACCGAAAAAGGCAGTTGATCCAACCGGCGCAGGCGATGCTTGGAGAGCAGGATTCCTGGCTGGATATCAACGCGGATTTGATCTTAAAATCTGCGGTCAAATGGGATCGGTTGCTTCTACTTATGCCATAGAGAATTATGGAACACAAGAACATCATTTTACCATTGAACAATTTAAAAAAAGGTATAGTCAAAGTTATAAGACTATGCTAAACTTATAAACCTGATGGCAAAAAATTACGACGTTAAAGACTTAAACCTAGCAAAAGAAGGAAAACTTAAAATAGAATGGTCAGAACAACAAATGCCGGTTTTAAGAATCATTAAAGCAAGATTTCAAAAAGAAAAACCACTAAAAGGACTAACTATTGCCGCATGTCTTCATATCACAAGTGAAACTGCAAACTTACTAATTACCTTAAAAGCTGCTGGAGCAAAAGTTGTCTGTAATGCTTCAAATCCCTTGTCTACTCAGGATTCTGTAGCTGCTTCTTTAGTTAAAGACTACGATATTCCAACCTTTGCAATCAAAGGAGAGGATAGCAAAACCTATTACAATCATTTAAATGCAGTTCTTGACTATGATCCGCAAATTACAATGGATGATGGTGCAGATCTGGTACACATGCTTCATACCAAAAGAAAACATCAGCTTAAAAACATTATGGGTTCATCTGAAGAAACAACAACCGGCGTAATAAGACTTAAGGCTATGGAAAAAGATAAGGCATTAAAACTCCCGGTTATTGCCGTAAATGATTCTGACACAAAACATTTATTTGACAACAGATACGGCACAGGACAGTCCACAATCGACGGGGTAATTCGGGCAACTAATTTACTACTAGCAGGTAAAACAGTCGTTGTAGCAGGATACGGATGGTGCAGCAAGGGGATTGCTATGAGAGCAAAGGGAATGGGATCAAATGTTATCGTCACCGAAGTTGACCATGTAAAAGGACTAGAAGCAGCAATGGATGGATTTAAGGTTATGAAAATGAAAGATGCAACCAGAACCGGAGATATCTTCATTAGTGCAACGGGAGACAAACATGTAATTGATCTTGCAGCTATGAAGTCAATGAAAAACGGAGCAGTTGTTGCAAATTCAGGACATTTTGATATTGAAATTGACATGGCAGGTTTGGAAAAAGTTAAAAAAGGGAAAAGAAGAATCAGAGAATCATTAGATGAATACATAATGCCTTCAGGCAAAAAACTTTATGTACTAGGGGAGGGAAGACTTGTCAATTTAGCAGCAGCAGAAGGACATCCGGCAGAAGTTATGGATATGTCCTTTGCTAACCAAGCATTAGCTGCGGAGTATTTTGTTAAAAATAAAGGAAAACTGGAAAACAAAGTTTATGTTTTACCCAAAAAATTAGACCAAGAGGTTGCAAATTTAAAGCTAAAAGCAATGGGAATTACAATTGATACCTTAAGCGCTGAACAGAAAAAATATTTATCTTCTTGGGGAGAAGGAACGAAGTAAAACTAAGTAAGCCCAAAACGAAGATAATCTATTTGCTTTGTAATCTCCTCTTGTCCAGACATGGCTGCTAAAAACTCATCATTAAAAGCTTTCAAAAAAGATCTCCTCACGTCCAAAACTTTTCCCAAAGTAACATCATAAGCTGAAAAATCGTCTTGTCCTTCCTTAATTAAAAAGACTTGTCCATCCTCAAACAAATATCCAGTATTTGGATCAATATCGTTTTCAATTGGAGCTTTAACTTTATAATCTCCCAAACCCGCCTCTGTCATTTTTCTTGCAAGCATAATGGAAAGACCCATTTCGTCTTCTTTAACCATGAAGCTTCTCGCTATTGGAGGCGTATCTGAATATTCCGTACCTTTATTAGCTGGATCTCCCTCTTTCATGGGAAGGATTATAAAATTTAATTTTATATTAGTCAATACTGACTATCCCACTAGAAGAGCGTCATAACCTGCAGTTTTAATAACCTTAATTACGTCTTCGTCGCTTAACTTCGAAGAGTCAAATTCCACCTCAACCATTCCTTTGGCAAAACTTGTTGAAGCAGATTTAACACCATCTGTATCTTCCAATTCTCCGTCAATATTCATTGCGCAACTTGTACAATGCATTCCTTTTATTTTGAATATCTTTTTTATCATAATACGTGTATCACTCCTCTATACATTCCCATACTACACATAAAAGCAATATCAGTTGCTTCATCTGGAGCTTTAAAGGTAATGGTATCGTTTTGCCCGGTGGAAACTAGTCTCTGCACACCTAAAGAGGGAATTGTAAAAGCTTGTGCGCAACCACCTCCGCCATCGTTTTTAAGATGAAGAGTTATATCTGCTCCTGCTTTTGCAGTTAGTTCATTTGGAGTATATCCTCCCGGACCAATTTCAAC
>JAMCQQ010000317.1 GCA_023379515.1 Actinomycetota bacterium | reverse complement strand
GTAAATTATTTAATTATTGTTTTACTTTTTCATATTATTTATGATCATCTAAATAGCACTTCCAGCGGTAATAATAGTTAATAATATGCTTTACAAAATTTCTAATTTATCAAAAAAGAATCCAGACCAGTCTTGTAATATAAAAATAAATATTTTAATCTCCAGAAATTGTACCTACTTTAAAAAATTATTTTAATATTTTTAAATTTTATGTATAATGAGATTGTATAAATTAACCTTAATTTGTGCTTAAAGTTTAAGGTTTTCTACTAAGAAGTTTTGATAAATTCTTCAAAGAAATTGGCTTAATTTTTGCGGAGTTAGCCTGTAAGCCAAGTTATAACTAGGTATTTAAAGTTTTTCCTGTATCTTTATCTTATAACAATATTTACAAGCTTGCCTGGAACTGAAATTATTTTGATTACTTCCCTGTCCTCTATGAATCTCTTTATTTTTTCCGAATTCATAGCCATCTTTTCTATCTCTTCTTTTGAAAGTCCGGCGCTGACTTCAGCTCTGTCCCTGAGTTTGCCATTCACCTGGAAGATAACCGTAACGAGCTCATCTTTTGCAATTTCTGATTCAAATTTTGGCCATGCTTGTCTGTGAATACTGCCTTTTTCTCCCATTTTTGACCAGAGTTCTTCAGCAATGAACGGTGCTATTGGTGAAATTAAAAGAAGCAGCTTTTTACTCACCTCATATGCTAATAACGGGTTTTTGTTATCACTTTGTACTTCTTCATCATATTTATACATCAGATTCACCATTTCCATTATTGCACTGATTGCAGTATTGAAGTTGAATCTTTCCATTATATCCGATGTAACTTTTTTGATTGTCTGGTGTAATTTCCTATAGAGTTCTTTTTCTATTTCCGGCAATTGTTTTGTATTAAATAAATCTTTTAATTTCGTACCTACCTCGTCCCCGCCGGGGAAAACCGAAGAGCTTGTGCCGGAAATTCTCTTTTTATACAGCTTGATGTATTCAATATTATCAAAAACAATTCTCCAGAATCTTTTAAGGAAGCGGCTTGATCCCTCTACACCTGAATCACTCCAGTCCACAATTGAATCTGCCGGACCTATAAAAAGTATGTAAAGGCGTAAAGTATCGGCACCATATTTATTATAAATTTCTGAAGGATTTACAATATTGCCCTTTGACTTTGACATTTTCTGACCGCCCAGCGTTACAACTCCATGGGGGTAATATCTTGTGAAAGGTTCCCTGAAATTTACCAGGTCCGCATCGTACAGAACCTTTGTAAAAAATCTTGAATATATCAGATGCATTGTGGCATGCTCTATCCCTCCGATATACTGGTCCACCGGCATCCAGTATTTAACTTCTTCCCTATCGAATGCTTCAGCTTCAAAATGTGGGCTGCAGTATCTTAAAAAATACCAGGATGAGCAGACAAAAGTATCCATCGTATCTGTTTCTCTTTTTGCTTCTCCCCCGCATTTTGGGCATTTGGTTCTTACGAATTCTTCACAATAGGAAAGAGGAGAAAGCCCCGTTGGTTTGAAGTCTATATTATAGGGAAGAAGCACCGGCAGGTCATCTTCGGCAACCGGGACAGTGCCGCATTTTTCGCAATAAATTATTGGAATTGGAGCACCCCAATATCTCTGTCTGGAAATCAACCAATCTTTTAATTTATAATTTACATCAGATCTACCTATTTTGTTCTTTTCAAGATAAGAGGTTACTTCTTTTCTGCCGCTATCAGCAGACAAGCCATTGAAAGGACCGGAATTTATCATAATTCCATCTTCAACGTAAGCACTGTTTAGTTGGCCATGACTTTTTCCGTCTTCAGATATGACTTCTATTATTGGAATATTATATTTTTTTGCAAATTCAAAATCCCGGCTGTCGTGAGCAGGTACCGCCATAATTGCACCGGTTCCATATTCAAGCAGAACATAGTTTGCAATCCAAATGGGTACTTTTTCACCATTTAGCGGATTTATGACATAGCGTCCCGTGAAGCAGCCGATTTTTTCTATCTCTGCAGAGCCTCTCTCGATATCACTTTGCCTTGAAATTACCTGTCTTATTCTGTCAACTTCCTCTTTATATTTTATGTCTATTACAATCTCGTCAACAAGCGGATGTTCTGCAGAAAGAATAAAAAAAGTTACTCCATAAAGTGTGTCGGGCCTCGTCGTAAATACCGGAATTTGCAGATTAATTTTATCATCATCAAGTTTGAAGCTTACTTCCGCACCTTCACTTCTGCCGATCCAATTGCGCTGAATTGTCAAAACTCTTTCCGGCCAGCCATCAAGCAGTTCCATATCATCAAGAAGTCTCTGTGCGTAATCGGTTATTTTAAAGAACCATTGAGACAAAACTCTTCTTCTTACCGGGCTGTCACACCTTTCGCACTTTCCGGCAACAACCTGCTCATTTGCAAGTACAGTCTGACAGGAATCACACCAGTTTACAGGAGCTTCTTTTTTTTCGGCAAGTCCCATTTTATAAAATAAAAGAAAAAACCACTGTGTCCATTTGTAATAATCGGGGTTGCAGGTAATTATTTCATCCTCAAAATCATATGTCATTCCCATCCTTTTTAAGGCTTTTTCCATTTTGCCAATATTTGCCATAGTACTGTCTTTTGGATGAATACCGCTTTTTATAGCTGCATTTTCAGCAGGCAGCCCGAAAGCATCGTAACCTATGGGATGGAGTACGCTATGTCCGCGTCTTGCAATAACTCTTGCAAGGACGTCGCCAATTGTGTAGTTCCTTGCGTGGCCCATGTGCGGCTCACCTGAAGGATAGGGGAACATTTCAAGAATATAATATTTTGGATTATCGTTTTTTGATGATTTCAGGGAATAAATCTTATCTTTATTCCAAATTTCAAGCCATTTTTGTTCTATTTTTTGAGCTTCGTAATTTTTTTCATCTGTCAATTTTGGTAACTGTACCTTCCAGCTATTGATTTTACTATTGACCTGTCTGTGTTTTCTTTACAAGGTCATTATTTTCTGCTGGTTTTTTTACTCCAAATCTGATTAATTTAGAGTCCCGCCAAAGCCTTTCAAGATCATAGTAAAGCCTGTATTCCTCGGTAAAAATATGAATCACAAACTCATCATAGTCCATTAAAATCCAGTTGCCTTCACTGGCTCCTTCAATGCTTATAGCATATAAACCATGCTTTTTTAAATTTAATTCAATTTCCTCTTCTATTCTTTTTGTCAGTTTTGGATTTTTGGCACCTATAATTATAAAATAATCAGTTATCATAAGCCTTGAACTGACATCAAGAATCTTTATGTAGTCAGCTTTTCTTTCATCAGCAATTCTTGCTGCGAACTTCACTGAATCCATTAAATTTTTAAATTTCGTTGTACCCTTTTTTTGTCCGGCTATTTTGTATAATCACTCCCTATTATTACGGTTATATCAACCTTGTCTACATTATTTGTCGAAGCAGAGATAACGCCAACACCAAGAACAGTTTTTATTTTTTGGGCCATATCCTGTATGCCTTTCTTGCCTGTAAATGTTATAATCTTTGTTTGGGTATAACCGAAATTATCAGCATTTGTTGCTTCAATAACTTTGATGGTTGTCCCATTTTTATTTAAATTATCCTCAAGTATGCCTTTTACGGTAGCAGCAATACCTTGCGTGCCTTCCCCGTTCAACACATTTACATTAAAAATAATCTGAGTGGATTCTGATGTTTGGGTGTCACTGGTGCCGGTAGAAGCAGCCGTCTCTCCGGTGTTTGTCTCGCCTATCGATGCTAATGCAGCTTCATAATTAAAATCTTTGCCAATTATTACTACTATGTCTGTGCTCTGTGTACTGTCCTCCTGAGTTGTAATATTGCCGACTTTTAAAACTTTCTTAATATCTTCAGCTGCTGCAAGCATGTTTTGTTCGCCTGATTTAAGTATGATCTGAGTTTCGGCATAATCATAATTATCTGCATCTCCTACAGTTGTTACATCATATTTTGATTTGCCGTCATCGAACTTGAGACCTTTTAAAAGTTCCGAAGTCTTACCAGCGATACCTCCAACACCAACACCATTTAACACAGACAAAGTCAGTGTATCACCTGTTGTCGCTGGTTTCTGTTCACCATTTTGAATCAAATTCTGTTGATTGAATATATCCGCAAGCTTTGTAACATCCGGAACATAAAAAGTTTTACCTTCAAGCTCGACCGTGCTTCCTTCCAATGCATAAGATTTATTTTTTTCACTGTCAAGTCCGGCAATTGTGGAAATCAGTTGCGAAAGCTCTTCCAGGTTCAAATCTGTATCTATATAATCCTTTATTTTTGTAAAATTTTTAGCCATGTCACCTTCTTTTTCACCTATTATTTTTTTTGCCAGACTGTCCAAAAGAATTTTTTGTTTTGAAACGCTTGCAACCGGTACATCTGTATTAACTCCGCTGAAATAGTTCAGAAAGCTCAAAGCAGTCTCCCCGTTAATTATATTATCTCCTTGCTTTAATTCTATCTTGGAGCCATCCCCCGCGGTAATCGTTATATTCTCACCCAGTTTTAAGTTCATGCCTTCCAGTTTATTGACAATATTCACAATATCCATGAGTATGTAATTATTCACATCCATACCCAGAGTGTTCTTAAGAGTAAGTTTTAAAAGATCCATACCGCCAAACCCGACAGACTTGTTTACACTATCGAGCCCGAAACCTGGAATCTCCATAAGAGTATTTACAGGTACGGAAAGTGTTGTCATTTCCGTTTTTGCGCTTGAATATTTGGAAAAGAGAATAGAATTCAATTCAGGTTCAAGAAGATTATTGCCTGCGCCGGCTATCACTATGTTTAAATCTTTACCTAACTTAAGGGCACTTGGAACCACTATCACCTGTTCTGTTGCTGTAGTTGCTGCGCTATCTTGTGAAAAAAATAATAGGTGAAAAAG
>JAMCQQ010000316.1 GCA_023379515.1 Actinomycetota bacterium | reverse complement strand
AAGTTGCAAACCTAGGCCAAGCAGAGGAGCATATTACAGGAACAAACATATTCATAGCTGAACTTCCATTGGATCCAAAATAGCCTCAATTTGTTTCCAACGAGATTTTATTAGGGGTACTTTAGATTGTTGTAGTAATCTACTTAATAATAAAAATCAAGAAGTTTACAACTTGCTTTTGTTTCTCATTTATCGGATGATTATTTGAGATGAATCAAAAAGGCTCTATTCTGATTTTTGTAATCCTGGGAATTTTGATTATTACTAGTATTATTGGAGGTTCATTTTATCTAAAATCTAAGATAGTTTCAAAATCTAAATTTTTAAGTTCTATAGCAAGCTCTCTAACACCTCTAATATCTAAATTTGCCCCACCAGTACAACAAGATCAAGATCATCTTCAGCAAAACAAAGATGAAAATAGCATTAAACCCAATAATGAAGTTAAATGGAATAATTGTGGGAAGCCAACTCCCGGTTTGCTTTTAATAAAGTTCAGTTCTTCTATAAATACAAGTAAAGAAATTAACTTTTATAAAAACATCCTCATAAACAAATATCATTTAAAAGAAAGCATGATTAAACCTAGTTTAAATGAAGTATCACAAAATAAGTCTATTCTCTCTTACTATTATATGCTCTATAAGCCTAATGGAATCATTTCACCGGTATATAGTGAGTTAAAAAATGTTTCAGAGACAGTCTATCAAGATAAAAGATTATTTGTTGGAGGCTATAATAAAATCGATCCTACTTATAATGGTATATTTGCTGTAAATTTAAAAGATCAAGCTTTTTATAATGATTTTTTAAAAGATTTCCCCGAACTGATTCCTTTTCCTTCTAATACATTAGTTACAGGTATTGTGCAAGGCAGAGAAGATGTTACATCCTCTACTTATTTTTTTACAATTAGAGCTTTAAAGGACAACTTAGCTTTTCTTCAGGATTTAACTAAATATCAAGGCCTTAACTGGTATATTTCCTATGCAATGGGCTACAGCCAGATTATTATTGAGTTTCCAAATAATTATACTCAGGAGGAAGCAGTGAAAATACTAAATGGTCAGAACTATGTTCTTATGAGTAGTTATTATAGTTTACAAATTCAAATACCTATTGGTGAAGAAGAAAGGTGGATTAATGAATTGTCTAATTATAACGAAGTTTCAAAAGTGGAACGAATACCCATTATATGTCCTATCCAGTAATTTGATGGAGTTTAACATAAAGTAAGTTCTTAGTTCTTTAGCTATTTGTTCGAACTTTGTTAGCATGGGGGTACTAGCTTCAGATTTTATATCCAATGTGTTTAATACCTTAAAATTGAGGCTATTTTGGATCCAATGGAAGTTCAGCTATGAATATGTTTGTTCCTGTAATATGCTCCTCTGCTTGGCCTAGGTTTGCAACTTCTGTATCTAAAACTTGATGTAATGGAGTAGGAAAATCTAGGTAAGCCCTTGCTGAGTCTTCTCTTACTCTATATTCGCCAATCTCAATGTAACCTTTATTGTGTTTTCTGTGCCTTGTACTTTCTGCGGCTTCTTTCAAGCTATCTAATCCTCCTGCAATAAGTTGTCCATCACCTTTATGAAAACCACTTTCTGAGGTAACCTCAAAACACAAAAGCGGGTTTTGATGACTTTCGTCTCCTATAAATTTAATGGGAGTTCCAAAGAGTTTACTAAACTCTTGTTCCTCTCTAATTTTTCTTCGTAATTGAATCGTTCTTGCTATTTCTTGACAAGTAATACTTGTGAGCGAGGATAATCCTTCTAGTCTGGCAACTATTTCAGGTGTACCAACTAGTACAGCTACCCTACGAGAGATAGGATTAGCTTCTTCGCTACTGGCAACTATACCGAGACGGATAGCTCCAAAAAGCCCTGGCTTTTCGCCTAAAATGCAGTCATAACTGACAACTTTTGGGCTATAGAGTTCTGACATGCCCTCTATCATACTATAGGGTCAATAAAATAGCAAATTATACTAGATTTCTGCTTCAAATTTTTTTGCTGTGCTTTAAAATATCAGCCAACGGAATGTTTAATTCTGTAACAAATTTACCTTTAACCATTTTATTTGCAGGGTAAAGCAAGTGTTTCTTGATTTTTGGCAGCATTTCTTTATGTCCACCTAAAATTATAAACCTGATATTTTTGCCCTGAATAAATTCCCTGGTTTTTTTGGCAATCATTTGTAAATGGTAATGCAGGTGCTGTTCAATGTGGCGGAAAATTTTATCCTCCCTGCCATAATCAATCTTTTTGGCCTTAACATTTTGTGGCACTTCTCCTTTATTAAAAAAGTCCTTTTGTTCTGCAATTTTTCCTAAATGGACAGTAAATAATCTTGCTTTTTCACGGTCAGCCAACAAAACTAAGTACTTATGGTGCTTATCTAAATTATTACCCATGACTTACTCCTTCCCTAATTGAACCGTGGTCAGGATAATCACTTTCAGATGGAAAATGTAAATCCTTATACTTTTCAATCTCTGCAGAAAGCCGGTTAAAACCAAGCTGAACACACTCATCAACAGTTTGCCCTTTAAAATGAGCATAAAATCTTTTTTTATTTAAACAGAAAGCTATTGAGCCCTCAAAATAAGCCAGAGCAGGCTTTGAATCGGAATAGGTTTTATGAGGGTGATGATGAATTCTCGGCGGATGATATTTATCAATATTTTTTCTGATAGTTAAGCGTAGTACCACCAGATCGCCGCTAATATTGGCAAGTTTATTCTTAATTGTCCCCAGGTGCTTATTTATTGTTTTGCGGGATATACCTGAAATCCGGCTGTTTTTAACAGTCAGTTGAAAAATCATAAGTACATTCTAAAATCAGACCATTAGAAATATCTAAGATACCAGTAAGAGGAAAGCAAGGTTTTAACCGGCTTTCTGCAGAG
>JAMCQQ010000315.1 GCA_023379515.1 Actinomycetota bacterium | reverse complement strand
AGCCATAAATGGTTTAATCATTGCAAATAATGCACCCGTAGCTAAAAATAATCCAAAATCTGCATTAGATATTAAACTTCTAAATAAATTCCGTTTCAAATTTTCTCCAAATAATCAAAAAGCTTTATACTCTTAAAAATAAAATACATATCGCAAGGAAATCATAGAAATTTTATTGTATAACATATATTATCGGAAATTTTGTTATATTATAACATATTGTTAAGATTTTTATAAGTCTTTTCTAAAAAGCTGGCCTAGACTATTTATAAATCTGGGATCTCCTGGTAGTTTTAAACCCCTATTTCTTAATGTCTTTTCAAGATTATCAACTTCTCTATCCTGAATTTCTTTAAGATTGCCTAGCAAACATCCTGTAAGCACTGACGATGCCTGAGCTTCCAGCATTTCCAACATGTCCATTGCCCTTGCCACACTTTCAGGATTACAGATAGTTACTCCATGATTTCTCATCAAAAATGCATTACCTTTATGAATTACATTATCGAATTCTTTTGCCAGTATTTCAGTGACCGGTTCTTTGTAAGATACATTTAAAACCGGACCTAGCTCAATAGCAACTTCCGGAAGATATGGCCGCGAGAGCAAATCACTATCTGTGCAAGCAAATCCAGTTAATACTGGAGGATGAGCATGTACAATTCCTTTTATGTCCGGGCGTTTTTGTAAAATTCTTTTAAATACAACCAAATCTCCGGATGGTTTTCTATCATTTATAGAAAAAATAGTATCACCGTTATTGTTAACTATTACTATATCCTCAAATCTCATTTTTCTTTTAACAACTTTAGTCGGAGTAATAAGTATTATATCGTTATCAACTTTGTAGCAGAGATTGCCTCCATGAGAAGTTGCAAAACCTATCTCACCCAATCTGATACTTACTTCCGTCATTTCCTCGATTTCGTTTTTATATTTTAACTGAAGTTCATTCATTTCATCCCTCCGTAAAAATTTTATTTATCCTTTCCTGTATAAAGGCCCATAATTTTTACATGCTCTGTAATCTGCTCCCTCGAGATCAGAGGTCCCAAATGCCGCCCACGCATGTGGTCTTAATATTCTGTTTTCTTCTACATTATGCATACATACAGGGATTCTCAAGATAGAGGCAAGTGTAATAAGGTCGGCTCCAATATGTCCAAAACTAAAGGATCCATGATTAGCTCCCCAATTTTTCATGACTGTATAAGTATCGGTAAAGGCTCCTTTTCCGGTTAATTTTGGAACAAACCATGTCGTGGGCCACTGAGGATTTGTTCTTTTATCCAGTAGATTATGAATATTATCTTCCAGAGCAACAGAATAGCCCTCAGCTATTTGCAGTACCGGTCCCAAACCTTTTATAAGATTAACTCTGGACATTGTAATAGGCATTCCCCCTTTTGTTAAAAAATCAACTGAGAAACCCCCGCCTCTAAAATATTCTAAAACTGCGTGATTAAACAGGCATGCATCCAAGCATTTATTAACTTCTTGTTCTGTTATCTCCCAGAAAGGTTTTAAAGCCGGTTTTCCTCCTATCTTTTGTTCTCCGCAGCCATCAATAGCAGCAGATCCGGAATTTATCAGATGTATGATTCCGCTTTCAGCTATACCGGAAAGCTTATAATCGGATACTCTCTTTATCGCCTCCGGGCTCCAGAAAGTTCTGACATCAGCAAAAATCTGAGCAGTATTTGTAAGAAGGTATCCGAATAGCATTGCTACCCCATTAAGACAGTCATTTTCGGTGGCAAATATATAGGGTTTCCTTATTCCGTTCCAGTCAAATGAGCTGTTCAATATAGTTTCAGCAAAATCTCCATTAGGAAAATGATCGGTCCAATTGCGCTGACCCTGAAAACCTCCGGCGATCGCATTATGCCCCAAAGCTTCTTCTGAAAAACCATAATCTAATAGCTTTGGATTACCATTCATTAGATCCTTACAGATCATAGCCATTTTTATAATAAACTCCCATTCCCAATCTTTTCTTTCCCTGGATTTCTGCATTTCCTTGGGATTTGTGTCAGGACCTTCTTTCAGATTCTTTTTAACCCATGACAGCGCCTTTTTAAATTCCTCTTTATCAAATACTTCTCTATCGATTCTTCTTATAACTTCTGTCATGTCCGCATATTCGCATCTGATTCCCAGATAATCTTCAAAAAAATTAGGGTCAACAATTGATCCAGCTATTCCCATAGATACATTTCCTATTGATAGGTAAGATTTACCACGCATTATAGCTGCAGCCATACCTGCTTTTACAAATGCCAGAATTTTTTCCTTAACATCTTCCGGAATTATTGCCGTCTTATCCAGATCTTGAACTTCCTTTCCATAGATACTAAAAGCCGGAAGACCTTTTTGGTTGTGTGCCGCTAAAGTAGCAGCAAGATAAACTGCACCCGGACGCTCTGTTCCATTAAAACCCCAAACAGCCTTGGGTCGATGTGGATCCATATCCATAGTTTCCGAACCATATGCCCAGCAAGGTGTCAAGGTAAGAGTTACGCCTACATTTTCTTTCCTGAATAAAATATCTGCTGCCGTTGATTCAGCTACTCCTCCAATATTGCCGGCTATCACACATTCCACAGGTTTTCCATCAGGGTTTTTTAAATTGTCTGATATTAATTTAGCAGCAGCTTGTGCCATTTTTTGAGTTTGCTCTTCGAGTGGCTTTCTTATTGCATCTCTGCCATCAATTGCAGGCCGGATACCTACTTTTGGATATGTATTTAGAATTTCCGAAATACTCATTTAACTGCCTCCCTAACTATATTAATAATAAAAAAAATTTTAATAATAATTCATTATCTTAGTTAATTTTGGGCATGGACCATTTATTAAAAAGGCCATCATAAGGAAGAATGGGTCTTTTAAATAACCCCCACTTATCAATTGCTTTCTTAAGCGCTTTTTTGCCTTTTATTGTGTCTTCGTTTACATCTTTGCCTTCCATAATAATACTAAATATTTCACCAAATGCCCTGCAGCCTTCTACGGTTCCGTCAGGATGCCCATGTGTACCACTCCCTGCGGCAAAAATTACGTCTAAACCAAATTGTTCCACAATTGAAGGAACCATTCCGGGATGAATGCCGCCATTTGATACTGGAAAACTTGGTTTAATATTATATAAACCTGATTTCATTACCTGAACTGATCTTACCTCGTCTTCAAAACTGGTAACCGGCAGTGACCCCCAGTAAGGCGGTACTATTAACATGTCTGCTCCACACAGTCTTGAGACCTTATTAAAAACAGCATATGTTATTCTTTCGAGATAAAGTGATACGGTGGTAAGGTGAAAAAGTATCGGCAGCTTTATTTCATTCTCTTGGGCAAGCACCCTTAAAATCGACCAGTTTGCAGAGCAGCAAAGCAGCATTCCTCCTGCTCCTCCTTCGAAAGCCTTCTGTGCCTTATCCAAAATCCTATCTACTTCATCTGTAACAGTTATTAAATACAGCATTTTCTTACCTGTTCTCTCATGTGCCTTATTTACAGCTTCCGTAACATATTTTATCCTGTCTTCAAAACTGCAATTCCAGGTCTCGGTCAATGCTTCATCATCTTTGTAAAAGTCCGAACCTCCTATGGCACTTTTGTAAGCCTGTTCTGCAATTTCTTTTGCACTAAGTCCCATCTTTGGCTTAGCAATTGTAAGCAGGAGCGGTCTTTCTTTTTCTTCTACCAGTTCTCTTATACCCTGTATTCCAAATTTCGGACCCTTAAATCTATCTGCTAATTTTTTAGGAAAATTTATTCCCAGGACTTTACATTCTCCGGGAAACATCAAAATATTGCCGAATGGGGATTGAATCATGCTCGGAATGTTGTCTGTAAAAGCACCCATTGGATATGCTATTTGAACTACTGCCTTTTTTACATTTTCACTTTCGGATGGCACCTCATAATAACCAATAATCTTGTAACATAATTTTTCTCTGACTGTTTTTGTTTCACCTTTTACGTCTCCCCAGCTGCCTGTTGCACCAAGTAGTCCTGCCCTTTGAATCATGGCAAGATGGTCCATAAACTGGCCAACATCAACAGAATTTTCGAAATAATAGGTCGTAATCAAGTAATCATCAAGTCCTATGCTTTCAAGTTCGTTGTCAAAAATTGTACTGTCATACATCTGTTTAATCATTTTAAAAATCCTCCCCAGTACTTTAATTACATTATTTTTTTTACTGCTTTTATTATATCCTCAATATGAGGATAGCATGCATTTTCCAATATATGGTTATAAGGAATCGGGGTATTCAAACCTGCTACTATTTCAATTGGAGCATCCAGCCAATCAAATGCTTCCTTTATAACTATGGAACTGACATGGCCTCCTATCCCGCCTCTCTCACAGGCTTCACTAACTATCACCAGATGGTTGGTTTTTTTAACAGAATCTATCAGAGCTTTCCTGTCCAGCGGCACTAAAGTCAGTGGATCGATGACCTCACAACTAATGCCTTCTTTCTTTTCCAATAATTCTGCAGCTTGCAATGAAGTTAGAACCATCCTTGAATAAGCAAAAATTGTTACATCATTGCCATCTCTTTTAATATCAGCTTTACCAAATGGGATCAGATACTCCTCTTCAGGAACAGGGCCTTTATTTAAATACAACATTTTATGTTCAAGAAAAATTACAGGATCATTATCTCTGATAGCTGTTTTTAAAAGCCCTTTTGCATCATATGGAGTAGCTGGCATAACTAATTTCAATCCCGGTATATGGTAAAACCAGGCTTCCAGGCTTTGAGAGTGCTGTGCGCCGGTACTAATTGCAATACCCCCCGGAGACCTTATAACAATTGGTACCTCAAGGCTGTCTCCGGTCATGAAATTTATCTTTGCTGCCTGGTTAATAACTTGGTCCATTGCCTGGGGTATAAAATCCAGAAACATTATCTCTGCTACGGGTCTTTGCCCGGTTATTGCTGCTCCAACACTCGCTCCTATTATAGTAGCTTCTGAAATAGGGGTACCAATAACTCTCTCTGCACCATATTTACCAAGCAAACCAGTGGTGACCCTAAAAGCTCCCCTGGAAGTGCCGACATCTTCTCCTATAATGAAAACATTTTCATCCCTTTTCATTTCTTCATCCAGAGCTTCTTTTAATGCTTCCCTGTATTCAATCTCTCTCATCTTTACCTCTTGTTTTTACAAAGCTTTCACTCTTTCCAAAAAAGTATCAAGATCTGGTTCGGTGCTTTCTTCGGCAAATTTAACCGCAAAGTTTATTTTGCTTTTTATCTTACTTTCAATATCCTCCAGTTGTGAATCTGTAATTACATTCTCTTTTAACAATCTATTCTTAAAATTGATTACAGGATCTTTACTGTTTTTATAAAATTTTTCTTCTTTTTTGTCTCTGTATTCAGCAGGATCATTTGAATGATGACCATAAAATCTGTAGGTTTTTGCTTCAATTAAAAAAGGACCTCTCCCTTTCCTTGCATTGCTGACTGCTTCGCTTGCTGACTTATATACTTCAATCACATCACTGCCATCTACATTATAACTTGGGATATTATAAGCTTTCCCTTTACCGGCAATACTTTCTCCGGAAGTTGAATTATTAACATTTGTTGAATTAGCATAAAGATTATTTTCACAAACAAATATTACAGGTAATTTAAATATGGATGCCATGTTTAATGATTCGTGAAATACTCCATTATTTACTGCACCATCTCCAAAGAAACTTACAGAGATTCTGCTATTTCCAAGTCTTTTACAACTAAAACCTGCGCCAACTGCTATCGGTATACCTCCTCCCACAATACCATTAGCTCCAAGGATTCCAAGCTTTGCATCTGCAATGTGCATCGAACCCCCTCTACCCTTGCAATATCCTTTGTCTTTTCCGAACAGCTCGGCCATCATTTTACCCATATCACTGCCTTTGGCTATACAATGTCCATGCCCCCTATGAGTTGATGTAATATAATCTTGGTCAGTAATTGCCATACAAACACCAACAGCAACAGCTTCTTCTCCAATATACGGGTGTATATATCCGCCTATCTTACCCTGCTGACCAAGCTTTATTGTCTCTTCTTCGAATAATCTTATTTCCAGAAGTTTTTTTAACATTTCAATTTTTATTTTTTCGGATATTGATATCATTTTTTAAATCAAACCAAATTCCTTAAAATTTATACTGCTTGTGTAATATTATCTCTATTTTCATGGAAATTTTTTATAAAATAACATTTATTATGTGAAATTTAATAAATAATAACACAAAAGGGATTAATTTGCAAAATATTTCCTAGATATTTCCTAAAAAATATTTTTCCCGGAAAAACAAAGAATTTAATAAAAGGTATAAGAATGTTGCTTATCTTGGCGAATGAATTTAAAAAAAGACAATATAGAGTTTAAAGATTAACTATATCCAATTTAATATCTAAATCTTTTAAGAAATCTATATATTTCTGTGGAATCTTGTTATCGGTTATCAATATATCAAAATCATTGATGTTACCTATAATATGTAAGCCTAATATGCCGAATTTACTGCTATCTACTATTAATATTTTTTCCCTGGCTCTTCTAATAAAGTATTGTTTCATGGCTCCTTCCTCATCTGTTGGATCATATAGATCACCATTTTCTGAAATGCCTTTTGTCGTTATAAATGCTTTATCCACAGTAACTCTTTCTAACATCCTTTCCGCTATAATTCCGGTTGAAGAATATGAAGAACGCCTTATGTTGCCGCCTGTGGCGATAATATTTAAATTATCTTCCTTTTTTACTAATTCTATCTGAGCTATTATGTTGTTGGTTATTATTGTAAGATCTTCAATATCCGACTTTACTATTTCTTTAACTAACAGGTAATTTGTTGTTCCTGCATCAATTATAATTGAATCACCATTCTTTATATAATCCATAGCTCTCTTAGCTATAGCTATTTTTTCATTATTTTTTATTTTTAATTTCTTGGCAAAAGGTGTCTCGCTTTGTACCAGAAAATCATTAATCTTGATCGCCCCGCCAATCGTTTTTTTTAGATAGCCTTTTTCCTCTAATTCCTGCAAATCTCTGTGAATGGTCATACCAGAAACATTGAATTTTTCTGCCAGAAAATCTATGCTTACCTCTTCAAGATTACTTAGAAGCTCTATTATTTCCTGCCGTCTTTCCTTAAATTTCATCGTTATCAGATTTTTTATTTTTATAAAATTCGTAAATACTTATTTAATATTCTATAACTTTCCTTCATTATAATATCAGAGTATTTTATATCATTAATCAAAATGCTAAATTTTATTTTAAAAAATAACAAATGCTAATTTAATATTAAATTATATAACATATTTTATTATAAACGTAATACTAATTTAGATTAATCTTGAAGAGGTAAGCATAGATTTTCTGGCAGAAAAATTCAATGTTTCTGGTATGACCATTCACAGAGATTTGCAGGAATTAGAG
>JAMCQQ010000314.1 GCA_023379515.1 Actinomycetota bacterium | reverse complement strand
TCAAAAACTCCGGAAATTATACTGTCAAATTCTTTTTTATATTTTTTATACTGCCTTGATAGATCTCCAAATGGTATTTTCATAATTAAAGTTAATTTAGAAAAATTTATTCTAAAATTTGATAACCTTTTTCTTTAAAATGTTTATCGAAGGTATTTTTTTAAAAATAGTATCCCTGATATTTCTTATAATATTCAAATGTTTTTTGAAGGCCATCCCGCAGCGAAATTTCAGGTTCCCATCCAAGCTCATTTTTAATTTTTGTAAAATCAGAATAAAAATCACCGATATCAATTTTTTTTCTATCTTCAGGGAACGGTATTATCGAATAACTGCCGCCGCCGTTTATGTCAATCATTATTTCAACCAAATCTTTAAGGCTGGCTCTCTCTGTTCCACCCAAATTATAGAAATTACCAAAAGATTTTTCAGATGCCCCTGAAATTAAAAATGCATCTACGGCATCATCAATATAATTAAAGTCCCTTACCTGTTTGCCGTCACCGAATATCTTTATCTCTTCGCCATCAATCAATTGCTTCACGAACCAGCCTAAAAATCCCTGCCTGTCGTGTTTTAAAAGGAGCCTGGGGCCATATGTGTTAATGAGCCTGAGCGAAACGGCCCTTATGCCGTAAACATTATTGTAAAGTATGTGATACCACTCGCCTGCCATCATATTTATGCCATTAACATCGGTGGGATGAACCGGATGATTTTCGTCAACGGGAAGATAATCAGGCTTGCCGTACTGCTGCCTTGTTCCTGCATAAATTATCTTTACATCTTTATTATTTTTCTTGCATGCCTCAAGCATCGAAAGCTGACTTCTGCAGTTGATCTCCAGGTCAATATAGGGATTGCGCATACTGTCAATATGGCTCACCTGACCTGCAAGATTAAAAATATAATCCTTGTCTTTTACAAGATAATGCATACTGGATTCGTCCCTGACATCGGCTATGTTTATTTTAACCTTGTCTTTGACAGGTTCAATGTTAAACATATTGCCGCCGTAATCTTCGATAAGCGAGTCTACAATCACAATGTCTGCTCCAAGCTCCTGTAATCTTATGGCAAGATTGCTGCCAATAAAACCAAGTCCGCCTGTTATAAGGACCTTTTTATTTCTATATGCATCTGATACAAAATTTTTTAATGTATTCATCAAATTACGATTCCAATTTAATAATTTTTTTTAATAACAATCTTATACCATAATTTAATTAAATTCTTACATACTATAAAGATTCTTTTAAAATTAAAGAACTCCGATTTACCGCTCATTCTATAATAATGATGCACCGGTACCTCCACAAATCTATACCCTCTTTTTGTCATTTTGCCTATCATTTCAACGCAAATCACACCGCTGTCATATTCCAGCTTTAAATCATCAAAAATAGATCTGCGCATAAGTCTGAAATCACAGTCTACGTCCCTAAGCTTAAAACCAAACATCATCCTGGTAATATAATGGTACAGCCTGCCCGTAATTTTTCTATAAATAGGATCCGAACGGCTTATTTTGTATCCGTTCACAATATCGACATCGTCGCTGAATTTCTCAACCAGAAGCTCCAGCTCCTCCGGATTGTATTGGGCATCTCCGTCGGTATAAAAGATCAGTTCGTGCTTTGAATTATAGAAACCAGTCTTCAATGCGGCGCCATATCCACCGTTCTTGGGATGGGTGATGACTCTTAGCTTATCTATTTTTTTTAAAAGCTCTTCAAGCACTCTTTTGGTAAGCGGCCTGCTTCCGTCATCAACAAGTATTATTTCATAATCCTTGGCAACTTTTTCCAGAATTCCATTTACCAGAAATACCATGCTGGATATTGTACCCCAGTCATTATAAACCGGGAAAAAAGCAGAAATCGTATATTTTCTTCTAATTTCGGAATTTGACATCTATATCAGTTTTTCTTTCTACTCTTATGTTCTTTCTGAAATATAATCTGCAAGTGCTTCTTTCCAGTTCCTCATATCTTTTAAACCGATTGCCCTTAAATTTTTATTATCAAGAACCGAATATGCGGGTCTTTTTGCTTTTGCGCCAAATGCCTGGCTTGTTGTGGGCGAAATATTCGGCGACAGACCTGCCAGTTTAAATATCTCGCAGGCAAATTCATACCAAGAGCAGTCCCCTGTGTTGGTCAAATGGTAGAGCCCGTACTTTTCAGTCTGAATAAGCTCATAGAGCTTTTGTGCTACATCCTTGGTGCTTGTAGGCGTCAGCACCTGATCATCTACGACCTTTATGTCCTTGCCTTCTTTTGCAAGTTTAATCATCAGTTCCACAAAATTGTAGCCTTTACCAAGACTGCCGGCATGACCATATAAACCACATACACGCAAGATATAATATTTGACCATCTTGTATTTTATTACCAGCTCGCTGGCAAGTTTCGATATTCCATAAAGGCTCACAGGGGCAGGACAGTCATCCTCATTAAACGGCTCATTTTTAGGGTAACCGCCGAAAACAAAATCCGTACTGAAATGCATTAAAGCTGCATCAATTGAAAGACAAATATCCGATAAATTTTTTACACCGCCGGCATTAACATCGAAGCTTTTTACTACTTCATCTTCACAAATATCCACCTGATGAAAGGCTGCTGTGTTAATGACAAGATTGGGCCTTAATGAAAGTAAAACATCACTGCATGACTGCGGGCTGCAAACTTCTATGTCGCTCTGGGTAAGTCCAACAATATCTGCATCTTTTTGACTGAAATATTTTAAAATATCAGTTCCAAGCTGCCCGTCAGCACCGATAAGGGCTATTTTCAATGGAGAGCTCCTTTCCTATTTACAAAAAGAAAAATTATAAGAATTATATTAAATCAACATTGAAATATCAAAGACATTCAGCGCACCGTATCGTTTGCCGAATCGCGGAACCTGCCAGGAGAAAATTTATCAATATCAATCCCCTCAAATATCTTCTCTTTATCCGGGGGCCTATTTTTTAATTTGTCTGCAATAAGCTTGCTGATGATTTTACCCGTAACCGGGGAAAGCGCTATGCCGTCACCTTCATGACCAGCGGCAATACTGAAATTTGAAAATCCGGGCACGGAGCCTATCAATGGTTTGAAATCTTTCGGGAAAGGCCGAAACCCTGAAAAAATCCTTATGATACTGACATCTTTTATCGTGGGAAAAAAATATGCAGCTCTTTTCAAAATTGACCTGATCTTGGAAAAGTCATAACCATCTGAAAAACCTGTAAATTCTCTGGTACTTCCAATTATGAGATTTCCGTTTTTTGTCTGCTCTATTGTAAAACCAAGCTCCTTGCTTTCATCAAACTTGCAGCATATATAGTCATAATCAAGAATTACATGATGCAGCATTTCAGGAACAGCCTCGGTAACTATTAAATTCCCTCTTCTTGGTATGATTGGGATATTAATGTCCAATAAGGAACCTAAAATTCCCGACCATGCTCCGCAGCAGCAAAGCACTTCTTTTGCCACAATTTCAGTTCCGTCATCAAGAATTGTTCTTTTGATTTTTTTTGGGCCCTCTTCAGTGCCGACTTCAATTTTCCTGACTTCTTTGCCCGTCAAAAGGAGCCCACCATTTTTTTTGGCAGCAAGTGCAAACCCGATAGTTAAATTAATCGGATTTACCTGACCTTCTTCTTTGCAAAAAGCAGCTCCTGTAGCGGCTTTGCTGGAAATGAATGGCTCAATTTCTCTTAATTGTCTGTTATCCAACAATTCAATTTTTATACCCATTTTCCGGAACGGTCCAAAATCCAAAAAATCATCACCGGCACCATTTGTGGTTCTGCTCCCCGAGTTGATTACGAGCCCCCCGCATTTTTCAAATTCAATGTCATAGGATAATTCTTCCGATAAGTTTCCGAAGATTTTAAGGCTCTCTCTCGTGAGTGAAATTAAATCATTGTCTTTCTTTGACTGAAGAAAAATAAATCCATCGCAGGAGCCGGAAGCGCCCGTTGCAATCCCCGATTTTTCAGCAAGAACAACTTTGAGATTCTTTTTTGAAAGATAGTAACAGGACGAGGTTCCAATGACCCCTCCGCCAATTACCAGCGCATCGGCATATATTTTTTCTGTCATTACGTTTTATTTAATAAATGAAGAATTTGTGAAAAAACTATAAACCTAAAAGATTTTGCCTATCCTGCCGAGACGTTTCTCCATATCAAGCAGAAGCAGCATCCAGGGCATGTTGTAGTAATATGGATTATTTATATCGGTATACATTCCCTTTTCAAGCAAACTATACATGCCGACAACGCTGTCTTCTATTGAAACCTCAGGCACATAACCCAGAATTCTTTTAAGTTTTTCTCCTGTCATTCTATAGCTTCTTGCTTCTTTCGTGCTGTAATCAACTTCCACTTCTATATGCTTTTTATCTTTTAAAATATATTTTACCCGGTGGGCCAGGTCAAGGATCTGAAAATTGTCGAATACAAGATTAAATATCTGGCCGCCGCTTATTTTACTTTCTGGGCATGTTACGGCAAGAATATGCGCCCTTGCAACATCGCTGACATCCACAAATGGCCTCCAAGCCATTCCTCCGGCATCAACCCTGAGTACCCCTTTTGAGAAAGCATCCCTGGTGAAAGTATTGACAGCAAGATCATATCTCCATCTTGGTGAGGCCCCATATACTGTTGCCTGCCTGAAACTCACAGGGAAAAATTTTTCATCAGCCATTTTCATCAATGCAATATCACTGTCAAGCCTGCTTTTGGCATATTCGGATTGAGGATTAGCAGCAAATTCTTCATCTGCAACGCTGTCCACATGAAAACCATAAACTGCTGCAGATGATGCAAATGAAAATCGTCTGATACCCCTTTTCTTACAAGCTTCAGCAACATTTATGGTACCTTTATAGTTAATATCAACAGTTGCCCTGGGATCGAAGTCTGCCGTAGGGTCATTTGAAAGTGCGCCTAAATGAACCACGGCTTCAACACCATCAAGGATGTCTTCATGAAAATTCCTTACATCGCCCTGAATAATTTCCAGTTTATGCCCGTATTTCTTTTTAAGATCTTCAAGTGGTTTTTCATCAAAATAAAGCTTGTCAAAAACTCTAACCCTATCTTCACGCAGAAGCAGCATACCTGCAAGCACGGACCCGATATATCCTGCACCACCAGTAACTAAAAAATTCATAAAAACTTTCCTTTCTATTTAAATTTTATATTCCAATCATAGCCGAAGGAATCAAAGGGTACTCTCTCTTCATCAGGGTTATCCCTGTTATAAACCTCACTTGCCGTAGAAATCATCTGGGTATCGTCCTCAAGCGACATCCAGCCATGATAAATACCTGGTGGAATGACCAGAAGCTGAGGTTTCCTGTCGCTTAATATGAATGTGTTTGTTTCATTATAAGTAGGAGACTGGCGTCTGCCATCCACAAGAGCAAACTTTGCAGAACCATGACTGATGAAAAACCAGTCCCATAAAACTTTATGGACATGAAAAGCTCTTATAATATTTCTTGAATTATCCCCAACCAGATAAACCTGGCCAAATTTCGTAAAATGTTCATCAGAGGCCCGTAATATTTCAATAAGATACCCTCTGTCATCCTGATTTGGAACAAGGTCCACCATCTTAACATCTTTAATCATATTTCTTCTCCTATCTTTCTTTAGATAAAGCTTAACTTTGTTAAAAACAAATATATACCAGCGCCAATTAAAATCAAAATACCGTAGCAAAGAAATAAGTACCAGTTATATTTTTTATTTTTTCGCAAGTGCGTGATTCTGATTATTTCTATTGCTATAATTCCCAGAACAAAAATGAAAATTAAAGTAAATACAATATCGGTTGACAGTTTGTAGAACAATGCTGACCATGGGTGTTTCTGGTACCAGGGAACCTTTGCCAGTTCTTTAAAATAATCCTTCCCTATCTTAAAAATACCTGACAGCGGGCTGTTTAAAAATTCCCCAAGATTTGTCCTCTGCAGGTCATAGGCGCCATTTAATTTTAAATCAAACTCAAGGTAGCTGTAGCCGGCAAGGCTCAGCACTATTTCGTCAGTATAATCATCAGGCGTTAATTTTGCCTTAAAATCAACTCTGTTTGACTGCGAATTCAGGGAAGCTTTATCATCATCCTCAAAGCTATTCTTTTTCAGATCCGTGATTTTGCCATCAGTCGAAACCGATCCGGAAAAACTGTTTTCTTTTCTGTCCGAGCTCCATTGGATATGAATATTGCTATCCTTATCCTGCCATATA
>JAMCQQ010000313.1 GCA_023379515.1 Actinomycetota bacterium | reverse complement strand
ATTGCAAGACTGGTCTGGATTATTTTTTGATAAATTCTTCAAGGAATTTGGCTTAAATTTTGTGGAGTTAGTCTGTAAGCCGAGTTCTAGTCTAAGTAATATTTAACCTTTTCCTAAACTTCAATGCAAAATAATTTATATGAATATTTTTATAACTTTGACAGTATAAAAGCAGTTAAGAACCCTAGCATAGTCAGAAGTCCTATCAGGTAACCGCCCTCTATGCCATTGCCATTGGGTTCCTGATCGGCAAGCATTGCAAGTATGGCACCGGATGCAAAAGCTTCGATGATGCCTCTTGTATTTAAACTGATATTTTTTAGAAAAAAGAAACTCAAAATTGCAGCAAATATGGAACTTATGCTGACGATTGACCAGGAAAAATAAATCTGCTTTGTTGAAATCCCTTCTTTTCTCAAATCATCAATTGAGCTTATGCTCTCCGGAAGATTTGAAAGGAAGATTGCTGCAAGCATCAATAATCCGATACCATTTTTTTCCAGAAGCGACAGTCCCAGTGCAATTGATTCAGGTATCCCGTCAAGAGCTGCTCCAAGAATAATTGCTTTTCCGTTAGTGTCTCTGACAGTTTTAAAATTCTTCTTTTTTTTATAATTTCTGCCGCCATATCTGTGAACTAAAAAATCTCCGCCTATGAAGACAACCCCGCCGATCAGGAACCCAATGGCAATGGCATCAAACCCTCCATGCTTAAAAGCTTCCTCCATTAAGCCAAATGTCAGAGCACAAATTAATACGCCTGAACCAAAAGCCATAATTGCAGCAATGATTCTTTGCCTTATTTTAAATACTGTTCCGATAATTACACCCAGGATTAGCGAAAATCCTGCTAAAAATGAATATATGATGGCAATCTTCATTTTTTTCTCTTGACGACAAAATAATACACTATTGCAGCAATACCGCTGGAATTGCCCAAAAAGAATGTCACAGTCAAAAGAATTATCCAAAGAGTTTTAGTATTCTGCCCCCCATCGGGAAATTCTTCCGGTTTTCTCCTGACGCAATCAACAAGCATAATTATCCAGAATATAAAAAAGAAAAGTGCAATACAACTAATTAATACTATAAGGAAAACCCACAAACCAACTAAACCGGCAATAGCGTTACCTGCAAATGCAGCGGTTGCGTCTTGCGTTATATCGGCAATATATATGCTGGTCATTAATTAACTCCTTTATGCTTTTCTGGGTACTTTCTTTTTAACCAAGAAATAATAAATGATTGCACCGACACCACCTGCCAGGATAATTATTAATAGCCACATTGTCTTGGTACTTTCACCGGCATTTGGAAATTCGTTGTTTTCACGTTTCACACAATCAACAAGCATAATAATCCACACCACAAAAAGGAAAATACCGATACCCCAGAAGATTGCAACGAAGAAAATCCATATTCCTGCAAATGCCCAAACTGCAGTACTGCCTGCAGCGATCGCTGCTTCTTCCGGACTGCAGGAAGCCAGTGCAAGAGTTGTTAATAAAATGAGGCTCATTATCGATATTATTATTTTTAATGTTTTTTTATCCAATTTTCCCCCCTAGTTTAAATGATTATAAAATTATATAATTATGAATTTTTATCAACTATGTCAAATTAATCAACAATTTAAATAAGCCTATTTTCTTGCATTAGCAGTCATCAAATTGGCACGATATCCTGTAATTTTGAAATCATCATTTTCATTTATGTGCAAGCTTTTTTATCAGCCAGGCTATATTCTCGCCAAGAATTCTGAAAGTATTTATGCCTTCTTCATCATTATTGATATCGCCGCTTTCACCGCTTAAAGCCATGTTCCAGTAAGTAGAGCAGGGAATTATGCTCTGGCTTAAAACAAATAAATTTTGAATCTGGTTAACAACCTGTCCTGCACCCTGTCTTCTTGCAATGGCAATTCCGGAGCAAACCTTTCTCTTAAGTAAAAATCCTCCATTCCTTGAGCAGTAGCCGGTCCGGTCAAGAAGAGCCTTGGTTTCAGGCGTAAGTGAGCCAAAATAAACCGGCGATCCTATAATAATACCATCGGACCCATACATTTTTTTAAGGCATTCATTTAAAATATCGTCCTCTGTTCCATAACAAAAACCATCCTTTTTTTCCTTACACTTAAAGCAGATTATGCATGGCTTGATGCCGCTTTTACCAACCTGGACAATCTCTGTTTCAATTCCCTCTTTATTGAGAGCTTCAAATATTATTCCTATGGCTTTTGCGGTATTGCCATTTTTTCTTGGGCTTCCATTAAATGCTGTAACTTTCATTGTCCCTCTCTTTCCGATATAAGGTCGGTGATCCGATTAATTTTTACAAACTTAAGTATTTACATAAACTCTGGGTATCTGATCTTTCAGCATGCATAAAACTTCGTAATTTATAGTGCCGATTAAGCCTGCAAGCCAGTCGGCGGTAATTTTCTCATTGCTGTCACTGCTGTTTCCAATAAAAGTCACTTCCTCACCAGCTACAATGCTTCTACCCAGCGCAATATCTGTCACATCAATCATAAGATGATCCATGGTAATGTTGCCTACTATTGGGGCTAATTGTCCACCAATCAGTACCTTTGACTTGTTCGAAAATAATCTTGTATAACCATCAGCATAACCTATTGGCACTGTAGCTATAAGGCTGTCCCTTTTCGTTTTAAAGGCTGCACCATATGAAATGGATTCGCCGGACGGCAGTGTCTTTAAAAAGGATATCTTTGATTTCAAGCTTAGAACTGGTTTTAGCTTTGTTAAAACTGAAAGAATTTCCGGGTCCAGCCATTTATCCCCTGACCCATTAAAAGGACTAAGGCCATAAATTGTAATTCCCAGCCTTACCATATCCATATGAAAGTTTTTATATCGCAGAAATGCTGCACTGTTGGCACAATGAAGAATCGGCGGAATTATGCCTTTTAGTTTGAGAGCATCAATTACATTTTGAAACTTATTCCACTGCATCAATGTGTATGATTCATCTTTTTCTCCGGCACAAGAAAAATGAGTAAATATTCCTTCAACCTCAAGATTTGGAAGCGAAATGATTTTTTCTATTTCTTCTGCAGCATTTCTGTAATTAATGCCAAGCCTATTCATGCCCGTGTTAACTTTTATATGAATTTTTATTTTTTTTCCGATATTGCCGCACTTTTCCGAAATTGCTTTAGCTTTTTCAAATGAATTAAGACATAAAATGAAATTATTGTTGGCAGCATCATTTATGATTTCCATCGGCGGTTCGCCAAGAATATAGATCGGAACTTTGATCCCTACCCTCCTCAAGGCAAGGCCCTCAGCAGCAAAGGCCACTCCAAGGGCATAAATGCCGCTTTTTACTGCCTGCTTAGAAATTTCAACGAGCCCATGCCCATAGGCATTGGATTTAACCACAGCCATGATTTTTACTTTTGGAGATTCCAGGCGGGATTTGACAAGCTGCAGGTTGTAATCGAGATTATTTAAATTAATTTCAATTCTGGTAAATCTTTTATTTTTTCTGTAACCGTAGTTCATTTTCCTTAAATTATTTTTTACCGGTAACCATGGATTTTACTATGTCTGACCGTGTGATTATTCCGACAAGTTTATTATTTTTATCCATTACCGGCAGCCTGTTTACTCTATTGTCCAGCATTATATCGGCTATCTCGTTTACAGGAGTTTCCTCATCTACTGTTTTTACCTTTACCGTCATTATATCCTCAACTTTTGTAGCAAGGTGCTTCTCCAGGCTCCTTTTAAACTTGTTCAGACTTTCAAGATAAATAATTGCGTCCAGGAGTTTGAAATATCTGGGAAAATGAAGGTCGGAATTCTGGACTATTATATCACCTTCAGAAACTATACCAGCCAGATCGTCATTTTCATCAAGCACCGGAACCCCGCTAATTTTATTATCCACCAGCAATTCAGAAAGCTCCTTGATTGAAGCATTCTTCTTTATCGTGATTACTTTTTTATTCATGATTTCTTTTGCAGTTAAATCAGCCATTTCATCTCCTAATATTTAATGTAAAAATTAAAAAAATAAAAAATAAGTTCTATTTTAATTTATTTTTTATTTATATTTTTAGTATGAATCGTCATACTTAATTTTCTCTATTTCCAGAAAGACCCTTTTTATTCCTTCAAGAAGATCCGTAGCTGTCTGGGAGGTCTTGCTTGTATAAGGCGCCATCATATCTGATGCCAACCCATGTATATACGCGCCGCAAGCTGCCGCATCTATCAAGCTCATTCCCTGTGCCAGAAGTGAACCTATTATACCTGTTAAAATATCACCGGTGCCTGCAGTTGCCAGAGCCCAGCTTCCGGTAGGATTTATAAAAGTTTTGCCGCCAGATTCAGTAATTAATGTCCCTGCGCCCTTAAGGACGGAAACCAGATTATATTTTTTTGCAATTTCCAGATTTGCATCCATCCTGTCTTCAAGAGCAATCTTTTCTCTACCAAAAATCGAAGCAAGCTCTCCGGCATGAGGAGTTATAACGACATGGGAAAAATCACAATTATTCTCACTTTCGACTTCCCTTGGACCATACAATGCCCGCAGTCCGTCAGCATCAAGAACAGTCGGCTTTTTTACTTTTTTCAATATTTCTCTTACGAGACAGATTGTGCTTGGATTGGTTGAAATACCAGGTCCTATGGCAAGAGCATCATATTTTTTTGAAATTTCTATAATTTCTTCAAGACATTCCATGTGAATTGAAATGTCGTCAGTCTGTTCGACAGGATAAGTCATAACTTCTGTGAGTTTTATTTCAAAAATACTATTAAGTTCCCACGGGCACACAAGAGTTAAAAGCCCGGCGCCGGCACGCATTGCTGCTTGGCATGTCATAGTGGCAGCCCCTGTTAAACCAATAGAGCCCGCAATTACAAGAAGTTTGCCTACTTCATGCTTATAGGTCCATGGCTTTTTAAGTGGAAGCCTGTCTGCAACCCACTGGAGGCTGGTTTCATAAATCTCTTCATAATTATCAAAATATTTTTCTGTAACCGTAGTTCA
>JAMCQQ010000312.1 GCA_023379515.1 Actinomycetota bacterium | reverse complement strand
TAAAGTTCTAAACCTAAACAAAGTTTATAATTCTTATACTGCACCAATAAAAAGACATCCTTCAGATATTAATCAAGACAAAAACCCGGAGCAAAGTCAAGGTCGTTGCCAATTGCTTCAATCTTATTTAATATTTCCGGCCCGTTTCCAATTAATGTAGCTCCTTTTATCGGATTGGCTATCTCACCATTCTCAATTATATATCCTTCACTTATTCCGAAAACAAAATCACCTATAGCAGGGTCAACCTGTCCCCCTGAAAATTCTTTTGCGTATATCCCCTTTTTTACCGATTTTAAAATATTGCCAGGATCTTCACTGCCCCGTGCCAGGTAAGTATTGCTCATCCTGGGTATCGGTATATCCCTATAAGATTGTCTTCTGCCATTGCTTGTTTGTTTTTTATTCATTTTCTTTGCAGTTTTGTAATCAAAAATATAATTTTTGAGAACTCCATCTTTTATTAAGATATTTTCCTGTGATGGAAAACCTTCGCCATCAAAAGCATATGAACCCCAATGATAGGGCATGGCAGGATTATCAATTGCAGTTACAATGCTGTTTGCAATTTTTCTTCCGGTTTTATCCTTGAAAACAGATGCATCTTTTAATATAGCATCTGCTTCCAAACCATGACCGCATGCCTCATGAAAAATAACCCCGCCGAATGCCGGTCCTATGACAACCTGCTGGGTACCTGACGGAGTATTTACAGCTTCCAGCATTTTCACGGCTATTCTTGCGGCTTCTCCTGAAACAATAGCCGGGCTTTTAATATCAAAGACTTCATAACCACTGGTTCTGGCAAGCGATTTGTATCCGGTTCTGATTTCTTTTTTTTGCTGTGCCACCACATTTACCGAAAGCATTGTTTTGGTACTATTGTCATGGCATATAATTCCTTCAGAATTAGCAATATAAATTTCTTCTTCCATATCTGAAAGGTTTGAAGAAACTTGAATGATAAAATGGCTGTAGTTTCGGGCAAAGCTATCCACATTTAACAAGATTTCCTTCTTTTTGTCTTGATTAATATCTGAAGGATGTCTTTTTATTGGTGCAGTATAAGAATTATAAACTTTGTTTAGGTTTAGAACTTTATTTTTGGAGGTTTTATTTACAGCTGAACTTAATATCTGTGCAGCATTTAATAAAATGTCCTGCTGGAGTGAATCTACATAAGCATAAAAAGTGCTGTCTTCATAAATTAATCGAAGGCCACAACCTAATTCAAATCCACTGCTTGAATTCTCAATTTTACCATCTTCTAACTTAATATTATTAGCTTCTTTTTTTTGAGCAAAAATTTCAGCAAAACTCCCACCTGTTTTTAACAGTGTATTTAAAATTTTCTTTGTAAGGGTCTTATTGATCATTATAAGTGCTATTTAAGATAAATAATCTTCAGTTTCTTTAGCCTTGGTTTTACTTTCACTGACTACAATTTTAATTTTCTTTGCTGTATCTTCTACTTTTTTTTTGCCCTTTTCCCATATTTCTTCTCCTGCTATTTTCAAATCTTCTATTTTCTGTTTTCCTACTTGAGCTAAATCCTTGGTTTTTTCAACTACATCCACAAGGCTTTCTTTACCCTTCTCTATTATTTTTTCACTTTTTTCCATAAGCTCTTTCCTTGTTTCCTTTCCTGATTTTGGAGCAAATAGTATACCTAGTATCCCTCCAATGATTAATCCTATAAAAAGAGCTGCAGTAACACCTCCTGCATTGCCACTACTGTGACCATAATTATTTTCAGAATTCATTTTTACCTCCTATTCTTGTTTCTTACCTTGATTTTTTTCATTATTTTTTTCTTCACTTGCCGCTTTTTTTATTCCGCTGGCAAGACCAACGCCTGCGCTAATCAATTTTATCAGAGGATTTGTTAAAAGTATTCTTGCCAGTCTTATGACTTTTTCAAGCTGCTCCACAATAGAGCTTACGCTCTGTGTCAATTCACTTATTGAACCAATTTCCGTATTCAAATGAGTTACTGTAGTATTTAATTTTTCAACCATAGGAACAATGTTTTCATTTAATTTTTCTGCCAGGAATTTAAAACGGTTTATAAGCCGCAGCAATGGAACTGAAACAATAATTCCAATTATGGCAAAAGCTGAAATTAGTATGATAGCAACCAGTCCTACTATTTCCAATGAAGAGTTCATAATGACCTCATAACTAAATTTATAAAATATAAAAAAATAAAAAGATATAATAAAGCTTTTAGTCATTATATAAATTTTATTTATATTATTCAAAAAATATTAAAACTAATTTATAATATACAGGACTGAAGAACTATAAAATATTTAATATGAAAGGTTAAAATGTTAAAATCAAAAAACAAAGAAAAAGCACGATCAAAAATACTAAGTACGGCGACAATTACTTTTATTTTTTTTATGCTCATGACATTTTTAATCATTTCATCAACTTCGTGCTCTTCGATATTAGGTGGGACAACAACTGCCAAAACGGATGTTGGCACTAACCAGCAAGGTAGTAGCAAAGAAGAAAATACAAGCAGCGAAACCAGTTCACAGGAAACGATAAAAGAAGTTGATTTTGCAACTGCAACTATTGGTGCCGAAATAAAGGGTTACATTCCTTCCTATATGTTGACCGATAAGGATAACTTCATAAAGATTGAAATTACAAACACCTCAGATTTTACATGGAGAACTGATAAGCCGAACCTTGTAAGAATAGGGTACCATTACTACGGTCAGGATGTTGATTTTACCAGTTATGACCAGACAAGCAGAACCGTACTGCCAAATGAGGTAAAACCCGGAGAAACAGTAACAGTTGACGTTTTAATAAATGATATCAAAAATGAAGGTACCTATGTCATTCAGATAGATCCGGTAATGGAAGGGAGCAATATCGCAGAAAACAATTTCTGGTTCTCATCAAAGGGTGTTTCTATGCTTGAAGGCACTGCTTATTTCGGACCTAGTGAGAATTAACCTTGTTGGCGTCATATTTTCTTATAACAAATAACTGATCGATATTATAAGTGGTTTTTGTTATTTTGTTTTTAAAATATATTCTATAGGTCTTTTCAGACTTAATATTTTTTGAATTTAAAATATATAATTTTGCTGCTATTTTAAATTTATTTAACTGACTGCAAAATTCAATGTCATCACCCAGGCAGACTTTTCTTAGAGAATTTGCACTGCTGGATTTTTCAAGAGCGTTTACAACATCGCTGTCAGTCAATGCAACAGTCATAGCTAATTTAGCGCTATCGCTGAATTCAAATCTTAACGGTTTTGTTAAAAGATACTTTACTGCAATACCTGCCGTATAAACATCGTCATAAGCTATTTTGCCTTTTTCTCCGGAGCAGAGTAAAACTATATCTTTTTGATTCCTGGCTGCGTAATCAACTATGGTATCAACTGTATAACTCATATTCAAAATAGATAATATAAATACTGCAGGACATTCTCTTGTTTTAAAAATTGACTGTGTGCCATTAGTTGTCATTATTATAAATCCCTTATCCTTAAAATCCGGCTTGGATATTTCAAGCGGCGAATTACCATAGTCAAATCTTTTCGGAGGAAGTCCCCCTTCTTCACCACATAAAATATAATCTGTAAATATTTTTTTGAATATAAATGCCTGCCTTTTATTTTCAGCGATAATTACTTCTTTTCCGCCACGTCCGATAATTGTTGCAATTGTTGAAGCTGCCCTTATTGTATCTATTACCCCACATACACAATTCCTTAAATCAACTTCCGCTACTTCCCTACTTTCAAAACGATTTGTAAATATTACATGTATTTTCAC
>JAMCQQ010000311.1 GCA_023379515.1 Actinomycetota bacterium | reverse complement strand
TAAAGTAAGAGAAGGCAACTCGTATAAAGTCTCCATTAACTTAAGAGGAGAACTGGTGTTGTAAGTAGTATGATCAATAAATCCTTTCTTTGCATAGGCTGAAATTATAAGTCCGGGAACTCTTGGCCCAGGTCCAAATTGATCAGTCATAAGAGGTTTTACATGATCATAAAAATATCCATAGTCATCCCAAACTATTATAATAGCTGTATCATTCCAATATTTACTTTTCATAACAGCATTTACAATTCCTGTTACATAATTCATTCCTTTACGTATGTTATATGGCGGATGTTCACTGTCCTCTATCTCTGGAAAAATCCATGAAAATTGAGGAAGATTTTCACTTTTTACATCTTCATAAAATTTTTTTGCCGGAACAATGTTTTTAATCACTTCCTTATCATTTTTATGCTGTCTAAAAGCTAAGATATAATTCCAATCAGCCGGTGCACCGGAAAGCTTATTAAATGATTCTCCTGAATACAACCTCCATGTAATACCCTTTTTTTTAAAAAGATCAATTATGGTCTTTGAGCTAAGCTCATCCTTTTCAATGTTATTTGTCATCCACCCCTCTGCTGTCGCAGCAATAGCATAAAAATGAGACGGAATTGAGTATCTTACTACCACAGCTGAAAACATTTTGTCTAAAAGCACAAAATTATCTGCATATTTCCAGTAATTCGGAATATCCTCTCTCTGAAAATACTCCATTTTAACCATACCATTAGCATCCGGTCTGCCTTTGTCAAATGGAGCAAAATATGCCATAGTCGCCTCATCTCCTTTTAAGGTATAGTTGCTCGAATGAACAGGCTTTACAGATGGAGATTCTCCAGGATTTTGAGGGAGAGCATTATTCAAATCAAAACCATCTGCTCCAGGATATGTTCCAAAATAACTGTCGAAAGTATGATTTTCCTGGATTACGTATACTATATGTTTTAGAGGAAATTTAGAAACAGGCTCTTTGCCAGAATTCAAAAAAATATTTTTGAAAAAAACATAAGCAACTAACAATATAACGGCTACAGCTATAGAAAGGAATTTTTTATTCATAAGTATCTATCGATACCTCTTTAAAAATGTATTTATATTTTCAGCTATGTAATCTATTTCTTTTTTCGTGAGTCCGGGATAAATTCCTACAAAAAAAGTATGGAAAAGTATATGATCTGCATTCTCTAATTTTCCAATTTTTCTATATTTTATACTTTTATAAGCAGGTTGTCTAGTTATGTTTCCAGCAAAAAGAGGTCTTGTTTGGATCATTCTTTCTTCCAAAAATGTTGTTATATCATGCCTTGTAAAAGGCGAATTGGTTTTGATTGTTAAAGGGTAAGCAAACCAACATGGATCCGATCCGGGAGTTGCTTTAGGTAGGATAAAATATTTTCCCCATTGTTTTGCATATCCATCAAGTCTTTGAAAATTTTCTTTTCTCTTCTTAACAAAAGAGTTTATTCTCTTTAATTGCTCTACTCCCATTGCTGCCTGAGGCTCGATAGGTTTTAAGTTAAAGCCTATCTTTAATTGAAGATATTTGTGATCATAAGGCTTGCCATCCAACTGATGTTTAAATCTTACCTGGCAGCTTCCATGAGTTCTTTTCTCATCTCCTCTGCACCAGCAGGACCTTCCCCAGTCTCTTAAAGAACGGGTTATTCTGTCAAATCTAAAATCATTATAAAGAAGAGCTCCCCCTTCTCCCATTGTAATGTGATGAGGAGGATAAAATGATTGTGTTGCTAGGATTCCAAAACTACCCGTCTTTTGTCCCTTATATGTAGATCCAAGAGAATCACAATTATCTTCAATTAATAAAAGTTTATTTTTTTTGCAGAATTGTTTTATTTTATCCATTCTATTTGGATTACCAAGCGTGTGAGCAACCATAACTGCACGTGTTTTTTTAGATAAGGCTTTTTCCAGATCTTCAGGATTAAGGTTATATGTCTGGCTATTTACATCTAAAAAAACAGGGACCAAACCATAAAAAATAAGAGGATTTACTGTAGTTGGAAAACCACAAGCAGCAGTAATCACTTCATCTCCGGGATTTAAATGATCAGGGAAAAAAGGAGACATCAAAGATGCAATTGCAAGAAGATTGGCACTGGAACCTGAATTGGTTAAAACTGCTCCCTTTGAGCCGACAAATTCTTTCAAACCTTTTTCTAATTTCTCTGCTTGTTTCCCAAGACCAAACCAACCGTTAACCAAAGACTCTATGCTTGCATTTATTTCATTATCGTCAAAGACTGCACCTGCATATTGTATCCAAGTTTTACCGGGAATAAATTTTTTATTTTTCTTGCGGAGTGAAAATATTTTACTAATATTTTCTTTTACTTCTTTTCTTAATTTTTCTTCTTTAGGATCCATAGTTTTGAGATTATACTAATTTTTTTTAAAGTAATCCACGCTTTTTTTTATACCTTCTTCAATTGATACTTTGGGCACCCACTTTAAAATTTTTTTGGCCTTTTCAATATCCAAAAGCCATTTATCTGCTTCATTGATTCTTTCGGGAAGTTTTCCGACCAATACTTTTGATTTACTATTTGTTAATTTTAGAATTATATTTACTAAATCTATTAGCTTATATGTCGTTCCCCCGCCTATATTTAGAATTATATGCCCAGTTTTCAGCCTACAATCTTTTGATAAAATCAAAGCTCTTACTGCATCTTCAACATATACATAATCTCTTTTTTTCATTCCTGAGTTAAGAGGAATATCTTCATTTTTAATAGCTTTTTTTATTATCTGAGGAATAAACCTTGCATGTGAATCTTTTGGTCCATACATTGTCCCCATACGTAAAACCAATCCGGAAAATCCCAATTCTTTTGAGTAAATTTCTATCAAATTCTCAGAGGCTAATTTTGTAACAGCATAATAAGATGGAGGAAAACAAATTTGATTTTCTTTATAAGGTATTTTACCGTCTCCATAAACTTCCTCTGTACTGGCAAAAATTAATCTTTTTGGACACGAACCTCTTAAGGACTCCAAGAGGTTTAATGTTCCGACAAGATTTATTTCCAGACATTTTTTTCCTATTTCAAAATTTCGGGATAAATTTACTAAGGCTCCTAAATGAAAAATAACATCAGGTTTCACTTTTTCTATTGTTCCTTTTATCTCATTAATATTTAAAAGATCCATTTTATGAATTTCATTATTAACATCGTTATGATTTGCTGTTAGATAAATATCATTTTCCCTTTTCAATGACTCTGATAGATGTGTTCCCAAAAAACCAGTTGATCCAGTTATTAAAATTTTCATTATTTATTTTTTTAAAAATTGTCTAATAGTTGCAAAAGAATAAGAAGAAAAATAAATCCAACAAATAATTGGATGAAGAAACCATGCCCTATCCCTTATAATAAGGTATCCACGTAGACTATCTGCAATAGGCTTAACAAATGTTACCGTGTATAAAATAAAAAGAAAAAGTTTTAAATTATCTTCAATTTTTTTGGGGTTATATATAAAATATCTTCTTTGAGCCGCGCTTTTACTGGAAAAATAATAACTGTTTAAGAATGCTATTCTCTTTTTTAAAAGACTAGAAATGGTTACAGCTGTATCGTGAGTTACACTATTTTTAACAATCGCAAATTTATTATAGTTTTTCTCAATTAAATCCATAAAAACATCCATATGTAAAAAATCCTTGGGACTGCTTTTTGCATATTTTAATAAAATATCTCTTCTGTAGGCAACGCCATTGCAACCTACTGTAGGAAGAGTTTTTTTATCAAACTCAACAATATAATAATCTTTTGTTTCTTTTATAATTTTTCCCTTTTTCCACTTTGTAGATATTTTAGGAAGACGTTAAGCCTATTGCAGATAGTAAACAATTGGATCAACTACTCCAAACAAAGCACAATATCTATTGTATATAGAATCTGTCTTTTTATACATATAGTGAAGGGTATTTGCATGTACAATACTTGGGTCATCCATAAAAGGCTTTACCATTTGCAATAACCACTTATTATTTGGAAGATAATTATCCGCATCTATTGAAACAATTAAATTATTTTTTGCCTGCTTAATACCTATAGCACGCTGAGCTTCGGCATTTCTTTTGACAGGACTTTCTATTGTTCTAAATCCGTACTTTTTAAAAATTTGCTTTGTTAAATCCGTAGACCCGCCATCTACATTAAGATATTCAATTAATTCTTTTGGATAATCCTGAGAAATAATATGCTTAAGACATTTTTCTATACTTCTTTCATTATTTAATGTAACTATT
>JAMCQQ010000310.1:14658-19234 GCA_023379515.1 Actinomycetota bacterium | reverse complement strand
TAAATAAATATTAGATACGATTAAAGTGTGATTTACGTAATTAAAGCAAATGGGGAAAAAGAGCCCTTCAGTGAACAAAAAGTAAGGAGCTCGATCGCACGCGCCGGAATTCCGGAAAATTTGCGAGATCAGGTTATCGGGAATATTAAAAAAAAGCTCCGCAATAACATTTCGACTTCGGAAATTTATTCTCAGATCGTCGGATTTTTGGAAAAATCGCAAATCCCATACGCGAGCGCAAAATACGGCTTAAAACAGGCTATTATGAGTTTAGGACCGACAGGTTTCCCTTTTGAAGACTTTATCTCAAAAATTCTCGAAGCCCAAGGATTCCAAACAATCGTCAGAAAAATATTGCAGGGGAAGTGTATAAGTCACGAAATCGATGTTTTAGCCGAAAAAACGAACGAAAAAATTATGGTCGAGGTAAAATACCATAATTTACCGGGAACCCGGTCAGACATACACGTCGCGATGTATACCAAAGCAAGATTTGACGATGTAAAAGAAAAAAATAAGCTTTCGAATGTTTTTTTAATTACGAACACCAAAGTAACAGGGGATTCGATAACTTACGGGTCGTGCGTCGGGATGAAAATTATAAGCTGGAGCTATCCGAACGGCGAAAGTTTAAGAGATTTAGTCGAAAAATTTGATCTCATCCCGATCACTGTTCTTTCTTCACTTTCCGGTAATCAAAAGCAAGAATTATTAAAAAACCACATAGTTTTATGTAAAGATATCGTTAGCGATTCTACTAAACTTGGAATTCTTGATCTTTCCGAAAATAAAATTCAACAAATTATTTCCGAGGCAAAATCTGTCTCCGATCTCAAACGCGAGTAGCCGAGCCTGTAAGCTTAACTCTTTCGTATTTATCAGACCCAAAACCGTTCTGGGTCGTAGTCAATTTTTCACTATAGAGTAGAAATCCGTTTCTTATCGTGTGATCTCCGAATTTTTCGTTAATTTTATCGACTACTTTTGTAACCCTGTCTTTCTTTTGATCAGAATCGAAAAGAGAAGTCATTAAATTATTCTTGTCTTCAAGATTTGAAACATAAATATGAATTTGCCGTATATAATTTGTGTTTAAGTAAAAATCTTCTGAGATTAAAGAATCTATCCTGACGTCTTTTTTTCAATTTCGACGATTCCGTTTGGCTTATCGAGTCCCGATGCGAATTTTGGCCGTGATATATCCACCGATTTCTGCTTTAATCCGTTTTTTAATTTTTGAAATAATTCCATATACGCCACCGAAAAGATGAAGGGTTGAGGTTGCGTCGATAAATAATTCGTCGATCGAGAAAACTTCGACCAGCGGCGAATAATCTTTGCAGATGTTTATGAACTTTTTACTAACTTCCCAATATCTGACAAAATTTGCCGGCACGAATGTTACCGACGGACAGATTTTCTTAGCTTCAAAAGTTCGCATTCCCGTTTTTATCCCTAAAATTTTTGCCTCGCGGCTTGAAGCGATAATACAAGTTCTACCGTTTACCGCAGTGACTCCGATTGGTTTCTTTTGAAGCTTGGGATTATATTGTTGTCCACAACTGGCAAAGGATGAATCGAAGTCGATGTGAAGAATTGTCTTATAAGAAGAATTGGGCATACTTAAAAAATACACGAAGATAAATCAAATTACAACAGAATAAAAGATATCAAACTTCTTCATTACAAGGAGAGTCCTTGCAAAAGACTGCTCTGATATGCAAAAATAAAACTATATTAAAATTATATTTATAAACTATGCCGGGTAAAAACACACTTAAAACGTATGTCGAAAATGGTTATTATCATATTTATAACAGGGGAATCGATAAGAAAGAAATTTTCATAGATGAAAAAGACTGCACGGTTTTCCTCCATTATCTAAAGCTCTATTTAGATACGCCACAAAATCTTCTTAAGGATAAACCCTTGTCGCCCAAACTTCTTTATAAAATAAATAATTTAAATTTGAATCGCGAGATTGATCTTTTGTCTTTCACATTAATGCCAAATCACTTTCATTTACAAGTTAAACAATATACAAAAGAGGCTATACAAAAATTAACGAGAAGAGTTTTGACATGTTTTGTTCGGTATTACAATAATAAATACAAAAGAATTGGAACACTGTTCGAAAGTGTTTATAAAGCAGCTCTTATAGAAACCGAAGAACAAAATCTATATTTATCTTCCTATATTCATAGAAACCCAATGAAATTAAAGAGTTCAAAATTTGACTATGTCCAATTTTCGAGTTACCCCTATTATCTTAAAAGTAAAACCGCCGATTGGATAAAAATCGATGAAATTTCATCTTATTTTAAAAAATCAAAAAATACAGCAAAGTCAGATATTTTTTCGTATCAAAACTTTGTCGAAGATTTTAAAGAAAACCCCGAATATGCACTAAAAGAACTTACTTTGGAAGAAGTAAATGGTTAACAAGAAGAGCAAGAAGAGCAAGAAGAAGAGAGGAGAGACCTTGTTAGCTTAATGCAAGAACTCTCCTTGATGATTACTCTTGGTGATTACTATATCAATTTACAACCCGTAGGCCGAAAGGGGAGCGTTGCCGACTCTTGTCCGGTGAAGATTTAAAATAAATGAATCACATTGGTAAGTTCCGGGAATAGTCGAAAATGCACCGATAAAACCGTCTTGTTCTAAAACATTAATCGATGTCGGGCTAGATGAACCATACGGATACACAAAAACATCAATTTTTTGGCCAGTGTGCTGCTCGAGCTGGGTTTTAGCCGTCTCGATTTCGTATTTAATTTTTTCGAGCGGTCCGCGATTAACAGAATAATGCGACCACGTGTGATCGATAAAATTTACGATTCCGCTTCGCGACATCTCCTCGATTTGGCCCCAATTCATGTATCTTTCCCCGCTAATAAGACCGGTCGGAATTGCTAAATTCAAAATAATACGGTATCTCTGTGCGATCGGGTACGCGTATTGATAAGCATCACTGTACCCATCGTCGAGAGTCACAACAACACTTTTACCTGGAAGCCCTGAATGATTTCGAAGCGCTTCGATTAATTGTTTCGCCGGAATCGTCGTGTATCCTGCCGAATTAAGATATGCCAGTTGTATTAGGTACTGGTTTTTGCCCCTCAAAAATTCCACTGTCAACGGCAAATAATGTGTCACCTTTCTCTTTAGCGACCGCCATCGGTTCAACGTGGTGATACATTAAAACAGGAACCCGCAAACAAAAACCGTAATACGCCGGAGTTGGAGTAACTTCTGCCTTTTTGATTACGGTCGGGGTAACAGTCGGGGTTGGAATAATATTTGCAGACGCAACAACGCGACGCACGCTGTTTTTACGTGTGATTTTTTTGGGCGAATATATATAAAAATTTTCCAAAACAAGAATAATAAACAAGACAAAAAATAGAACCGATCCAATCCTTAACTTGAGCATGAATTTATTATACTTTTTTTTGCGCTTTTTTTTCACGAGGAGTATTATACAATAAAACATACCCTAATTTCATCTTCTTCACAAAATCTTAATCCACTCCCGTGTAATATTTCAATAAAATGTCTGTAAAAACAATTATTTTTGGTTTGATCGGTTTTATTGTTCTTGTTGTCGCATTGTCGTTTCTCATGATATCGGGGCAAAAACCAGTACCTAATACAACAACATATTCTATTAAAGAAAATAATCGCCCGAAAGCAGAAACTGCAGTAAATTTTTTCGATTTTGGCAATATTAAGGTTTCTGACATCAAACAAAAAGATTTTTTTTTAAAAAATACCGGAAGCAAACCTTTGCAAATTCTTAATATTAATTCCAGTTGCGGTTGTACCGCCGGACAAATTATCTATAAAGATTTTACGAGTAAAGAATACGGCATGCACTCACAAAGTGGGTATGTCACAGAAATTGTTCCTGGTGACACAGCTACTATTAGATTGATTTATAGACCGGCTACAATGCCTGTGTATGGATTTGTTGAACGCGAAGTTTATGTAACGACTAATGATCCGCTAAATCAAAAACTTGTTTTTAGCATCAAAGCAAACGTCAAATAAATATGGATTCAAATTTTTTATTCGGAATTTCTTTAACCGCGTCATTTTTAGCCGGGGTTTTAGCCCTGTTTGCTCCTTGCTGCATTACTTTTCTTTTCCCGTCGTATTTAGGAACCATTTTCAAAGAAAAGAACAGGGTTATGTACTATACGCTTATATTTGCCTTGGGACTCGCTTTTGTGCTTGTACCGATCGCTTTAGGCATAAGATCAGCGATTTTTTTCCTCGACACCTATCATTTGCAAGTCTATTACATCGGAGCTTTTGTAATGATTCTAATGGGGACAATGACTCTAAAGCCGGTTTTTCACCTCCCCCAGTTTTTTCACGTATCCGCTCCTGATAACAAAAAAATTAGTACTGTGAGTGTATTCGGCTTAGGATTAATGTCGGGACTGACGTCTGCCTGCTGTGCGCCCGTTTTGTTTGCGGCTGTAACACTAACTTCTCTTTCTCCAACACTTTTCCAGGCGCTTATAGTTTCGCTATCGTATGTAACCGGTATTGTTATGCCTTTGTTTAT
>JAMCQQ010000310.1:0-14648 GCA_023379515.1 Actinomycetota bacterium | reverse complement strand
GCTCAAGTTAAGGATTGGATCGGTTCTATTTTTTGTCTTGTTTATTATGTCGATGTTTTATCAAAAGGCAACGGCAAAGATTGCAGGAAAAAACAGACAAAAAATATATAAAGTCTTAAAGTTTTTGGGAGCCGTTATCTTTTTTATAACAGGAGTATTAATCGCAGTTTTTAATTATCAGGGGAAGATTCAAATGAATCAGATGGAATCATACAGTCAGACAATTCGTCTGACAGTTTTTGGAATCGCCAAATATTTTCAAAATCCGATTATCGATTTAACGGTTTTTGCCGTAATTCTGTTTATTTTTTACAAATTATTAAAATACAAAGGAGATAATGAAAAATAAAATACAGAAATTATCGAACAACCTCCAAAAACAGGCGGCGGGTGCGGTGTTTTAAATTTCGTTTTAATTAAATCTTCATAATTTTTTAACTTTTTGTGATATAATTATCATTATATTTATGAGAATTTTAGTGATCGAGGATGAAAGACGTCTGTCAAACATAATAAAAAAGGGGCTCCTAGAAGACGGTTTTGCCATTGATCAGGCATTCGACGGAGAAGAAGGGTTATATTTAGGAGAGTCGGAACAATACGACTTGATTGTTCTGGATATTATGCTTCCTAAAATTGACGGTCTTAAAGTGTGCAGGGAATTAAGGAATAAAAACGTAAAAATTCCGATTCTTATGCTAACCGCAAAATCGACAACAGAAGATAAGGTCGCGGGACTGGACAGCGGCGCCGACGATTATATAACTAAACCATTTTCTTTTTTGGAGTTTCGTTCGCGTATTCACGCATTAATCAGAAGAAGCCACAAAGATTCATCTCCCATACTAAAAGCCAGAGATTTGGAAGCAGATCCTTTAAAACATATCATAAAGCGCGGAACAAAAATTATTAATCTAACTCCAAAAGAGTTTTCGATTTTGGAATTTTTACTGCGCCACAAAGGAGAAGTTATTACAAGAACCATGATTATCGAACACGTATGGGATTACAACTTTGACGGGATGAGTAATGTCGTTGATGTTTTCGTCGCATCCCTTAGAAAAAAAATCGATTCAGGCACTAAAGTAAAACTTATTCAAACAATTCACGGAGTCGGATACAGAATAAACGAATGATTATAAATACGAAAAGCATCAGATTCAGAATTTTATTGTGGTATACTTTAACTCTTTTTTTAGCAACCGCGTTTATATTTTCGAGCTTTTATTTTGTCACACGGCAAATTATTTTTAGTCAGGTCGACAAAGAGCTTTCTACACACGCAGTGAAACTTACGGAAATAGTAACCCGTCAAGGAGTTAATATGCACGAAGCGATGCTAAAACAACAACTGTACTCCGAATTTAGCCAAATTCCGGGAATGGTTGTGGTGCTTCTGGACAAAGACGGCAATGCGGTGAATAGTTCCTTAACTACCGAAAACCCGCATGATTTCTACAAATCTCTTTTTGAGAGCGCAAAACACACGAATCAAGCTGTTTACTCAAACGAGGATATTAAAAATTCTCCGATGCGTTTTACCGCTCAAGCTGTTCGATATAACAATTCTCTTGCCGGAGTAATTCTTGTTGCCCATCCGATCGACGCAATTCAAAAGTCGTTAAATTCGTTGCTAAATACCCTTGGCATTGTTTTTTTGCTCCTTATTTTACCGACTATTTTAGGAGGAAGACTGTTGGCCGGTAAAATAATGCGTCCGATATCCAATATCAGCAACAGAATGGAAAAAATATCATCAGAACATTTAGACGAAAGAATCGATAATCCAAAAACAGAGGATGAAATCGAGAAACTAACCACCACTTTTAATAATCTTTTGGGTCGCATGCAAGAAGCGTTTCACAGGGAAAGGCAATTTATAGGCGATGTTGCCCACGAGCTTAAAACTCCGGTCGCAACACTAAGAAGCGAAATCGAGCTTGTTCTTTCCAAAAAAAGAACAGAGCATGAATACAAACGGGCTTTAGAAGAAACTTTAGTAGACGCAAACCGGCTTTCGACGATAATTAAAAACATACTTGATTTAGCTTGGCTCGAGGCGGAAAACGCGCAATTGGGAGAACGGTATTTCAACTTGTCTAATGTCGTCAATGAAATCAGGGAAATCGCTTTAAAACTGGGATCGCAAAAACAAATAAAATTGCAGGAAAAAATAGAAGCAAATTTGGAAATTACAGGAGATGAAGACAAAATTTCCCGCGCTATTTTAAATATTGTCGATAACGCAATAAAATATACTCCAAATAAGGGCTTGGTCTCGATTGCGCTTTATAAAAGAAATAAACGCGCGATTCTCGAGATCAAAGATACGGGAGCAGGTATTTCGGAAAAAGAACTTCCTCATGTTTTTGAACGTTTTTACAGAGGCTCAAAAACAACTAAAACATTAGGATCTGGCTTAGGCCTGGCAATCGCCCAGGGAATAATTCAGGCACATAAAGGACTGATTAAAATAGTTAGTAAAGTCGGAAAAGGTACTTCCGTTATAATTTCTTTACCCCTCGTCAACCCATTTGACTAACTAGGAATCGAGTACTACAATAGTTAGTAATATGAACAAAAAAACTGGGGTTACTGGTAAAGTCCTGGGAGAGCTAGAATCTAAGATAATGGAAATTATCTGGAGTCAAAAAAAAGCAGTTTCTGTTAAAGATGTGACTGAAATTTTAGAGAAAAGGCGACGAATTGCTTACACAACTGTAATGACTATAATGGTAAGACTTGCAAATAAAGGTATTTTAGTTAGGTATCTTAGTGGACAAAGCTATTTATATAAACCCAAAGGAACTAAAGACCAATTTATGGCCAAAGCTGTTCATGGTATTTTCTCGTCCGCCGTTTCTACTCTGGGCGAAGAGGTATTAACTCATTTCGTAAAAGAAATTCAAAAAATTAGTCCGAAGAAACGGCAGCAGTTGTTAAAGATATTAGATGAGGATTAAACCAAAATTTGCCGTTTTGCTTGAATATGAAAAGAATTAACTATAGCTTTTATATTTTAATCTTCTCTGCGCTAACCGTCAGCTCGGTTGCAATCGCTCTTTTAAATAAGGCGTCTCCTTTATTTACCTCAAAAAATCTCTTTCTCTGCCAGAAATTTATTTCTAATGTTATGCTTGAAGTTCCCCGTTCGCTCCCTAATGTGTTTATTTTAGCAATCGGAGTTGTTTTGGGAACAGGCCTTTTGTCTTTCATATTGCAACTTATTAAAACGAAAATCTTCATAAGAAAATTACTTATGAATAGGGTTAATACAACTTTATACTTAGCAAAAGTTTTAGACAAATTAGGTCTTACAAATAAAGTGATTTTGGTTAACGATAATAATTTATTTTCTTTTTGTTGCGGTATTTTTTCACCACATATTGTGGTTACCACAGGTCTAGTTCAATCCTTAACGGATAAAGAATTAGAAGCAGTTTTACTTCACGAACAATCTCATCTGCTAAGTCGAGATCCTGTTAAGGTACTTATCGGAAAAACGTTTTCTTCGATGTTTTTCTTTTTACCGATCTTTGCCGACCTCCATAAAAATATAGAGGCCGTCAATGAATTATTAGCAGATCAATGGACGATAAGTCGCCAGCAAAACTCTACCTTCCTGCGCGGTGCGCTTAAAAAGATCTTAGCCTCGCCCCAGCTCAATTTCTCTACCGTTTCTAACGCTTCCGGTCCTGATTATTTTGAAATCAGAATCAATCGTTTAGTAAATCCGGGAACAAAACATAGATTAAGACTCTCATCAGTAAGCTTTATAACGACTTTTTTATTCATTTTTTTTAGTTGGTTTTTGTTACAAACACCAGTTAGTGCCTTTCATATGGATTCAAAGTCAGACTCTACTTATTTTCTGTGTTCAGATAATCAATCTTGTTCCAAACAATGTCATCCTTATTTTGAGCAGTCAACAAATTACATCCCAGCCCATTTGTTTTTACCGGAAAAGAAGTGTGACGACGATCCCAAAAATGTAAGCCGCCCCTTACTTACTACACAAGCTTTTAAATATCAAACACCACTTCTTAACCGCTAACCGGTCAATTCCTCACGTCAAAAACAATACTGAGTTTACTAAAGGTATTGACAAAATTACAAGCAGTCTACTACACTAAGTAGTAGAGATGAGAAAGCCCTCCATAACTTACCTTTTGCCTTAGTAGATTTCTACTGCGGCTCAAGGAGCGTTTATTCGGAGGGCATAAGAAATAGTAATTACTCTCCGGCAAAGCCGAATCGTAAACTATTTCTAATGAAAGGGGGTGCTTATGACAGAAAATCAACGATTAAAAACAAACGCAGTACATCAAAACCCAAGTCAAGAAAATAATGTAGTATTGCGCGTCCCAAAACCTAACCTACAAATTGTAGTATTGGGACTTATAGCCGTAATTACTATTTTTCAAACCGTCCAATTGGTGCGTATAAGTTCCAAAGCCAGCTCGGCTTCGGTAAATACTGTTCCAGCTGCTACAACCACAAATAGTGGAACTGGTACGGGAAGCAATGCCAATGTACCGCAATCAATGGTTGGAGGTTGTTAAAGTTAAAGCGGACTGTCTATATGTTATGAACAAAAAAGATGTTGTGTCTAGTATAAGGTCGGATGTTGTTCCTAATAGGAAGAGGCTTAATATTTCATGGCCGAAGATAATTTTATATATAACTCTTTTAGTAACTATTGCCGGCGCGCTTGTTTCTACAAAGACACTCGCTGTCATTAATAAAAATATTGCTGCTGCAAAGGAAGCCGCAAGGCCTGCTAATATTAAAATTATTAAAATTACCACTCCTAACTGTAAGAATTGTTTTAATGTCGACGATGCTGTTTTCGGTTTTAAGAAGTTAAACGTTAAAGTAGAAGGGGAGAAAACCCAGGTATTTGATTCACCCGAAGCCAGAGCTTTTATTAAACAGTTTGCTATTAAAAAGGTTCCGACATATCTTATTACGGGTGAAGTAACTAAAAATAATTTAGAAGGTTTTGTTAAAAGTAACGGGGAGGTTAAAAACAATACTTTTATATTTACAAAATTAGCGCCTATATTTATCGACACGGGGACCGGACAAGAAATGGGAAAGGTTACAGTTACTCTGATCACGGATTCATTTTGTTCCCAATGCGTAGACCTAAAAACAATAATCGAAAATTTCAAAAAGGCGGGTGTTAAAGTAAAGGAAACAAAGGAGCTTGCCTGGAACTCTTTAGATGGTCAAAGTGCAATTAACCAATATAAAATAACTAAAATCCCGACCTTTATCTTTTCACCCGAATTTGATCTATACGATAGCCTAAAAAGTAATTGGCCAAACTTTGGTACAGTTGAAAAGGATAAGACTTATATTGCTAGAAATCTTCCGTTGCCGTATCGAGACTTAATAAAAGGACAAATCGTAGGTCTTGTTGATCTAATCTATCTTACCGATTCAAGTTGTACTGATTGTTATAAGGTACAAGATATTCAAAAACCAATTCTGACCCAGGGGTACGGAGTTGCTTTACGTTCAGAGCGTTTGGTAGACATATCGTCTACGGAGGGAAAAAGTTTGCTGGCGCAATATGGCATTACCAAAGTTCCGACTATTTTAATATCTCCTGAAGCCGATCAGTATACAAATCTCAAAAATGTCTGGAAAAGTGTAGGAACAGTTGGATCAGACGGTTGGTATATTTTTACAGGGTTTAATCAGCTCGGAAACATTACTTACAAAGATTTAACTAATAACCAAATAATTCGGCCTGCAAAGCCGAGTCCTAATCCAACAAAGTGAAGATATAAAAATATGAAAAATATATTAAACAGGTTAAAAATGATTCCAGCGATCAACCGCCGTACGGCCGTGACTAAAACGCCAAGAACAGTTATTATTTTACCTCTTCAAGAAATTTTGATCCCGCTTTTAATAATTCTTTTTCTATTTAATCAGTTAATGATTACTCGAGTAGCAATGGCAATGGGGATGGTTTCGTCGGGAGGATTTATTGCTTCGTTTTTAGGTATGAAAACCGATACTTTTAAGACAATTATTGCCCCAAAAGTAAACCCTGATGGAAAAACTACTTCACTTGTTGAATGGCCAACAATTACCGATGTTATGGCTAACCCCCATAGCGGAAATGCGCTTTCTGATGCCAAGGTAGTGATGATGGCAACGGGTAAACCGTTCTATGCCCCCGAGGATATTTCTTTCGACGATCCGGTAAACGCCCAAAAAAAATGGGGAGCATTTGAAGCGTCAATAAGGCTCCCAACTGAACAAGAGACGAGGTTCCAAAAACTTATTACTTTTCTGATGACTTGTAGCTACTGCTGCGGTGGACCTAACAACGTAACAATGAATAAAAATTGTGGTTGCGCCCACGCAAAGGCAGTCCGTGGCTTTTACCGCTATATGATTTTAAATTATGGTGACAAATATTCAGATGAGCAACTTGTTGGTGAATCTCATCGCTGGTATGCTCTTTGGTATCCAAAAGGAATGCTTGAAGATTATCTGTTAGCCACCGGAAATGGAAGCGCATTACCTCACGAGTCACACGGCGGGGCGGGTTCAGATGGCATGCACGGATTAAAAAAATGATTAGCGATTACAGCGATTTCTTCCTATTTTTAGGTGTGACCTTAATACTCGGAGGAATAATTTACCTCTTTTTCTTTCGAAATTTTAAGAAAATTTTTATCTCAGACGAGGAGATATCTAAACTTAAGGTTTCAAAGCAAGTTCCAACTGCTAAAATTTCCTATCCCAAAATATCCATTTCTGCGATCCTTCTAGCAATAATCATCGGAGGGTTTTTATTCAATCAATTCCTGATGTGGAAAATGAGCTCGTCTGGCACTTTGAATAAACCTTTTTCCATAAGTATAAATATTACAAAAAAGAATGGCAAATAAAGAAGATGAATCCAATTTTAGTTTCCTTCTCATTTCTGGCGGGCCTGCAAGCTTTCTTTGCACCGTGCAGTGTTGCCTTAATCCCGGCGTATGTCGGTTACTGTGTTAAACACGAAACAGGAGGTAGCAATCGGATACAGCAACTTCTTTTTGGGCTTAAAGCAGGCAGCCTGGCAAGTCTGGGACTAATAACTGCTTATATTGCCTTCGGAATCATTGTTACCATTTTCGGCCGTCTTATTACTCCAGTATTTCCCTGGATCGAACTTTTTACTGGTGGATTACTTGTATTTATGGGGTCGTCAACATTGCTCGGTTATGAATTTGCCATCAAACCACCGCTTTGTATCCAAACCAAATCAAATGGAGGAAAACGATTTTACCTCTTCGGTGTAGCCTATGCCTTTGGGGCATTAGGATGTACTTTACCAATTTTTCTGCTTGTAATTTTCCAGTCGTTTGCTCAAGAAGGAATATTTGGAGGAATAATCAATTTTGCCGTTTATGCTTTGGCGATGTCGAGCCTTATGATCGTATTTTCTCTTATATCTTCTTTATCGAAGAGCGCAATGCGCAACTTTTTAGCAAAGTATATGGTGAAAATTCAAAAAAGCGCTGGAGTGTTAATTCTTTTGGCTGGCATTTATTTAATCTATTTAGCGCTACAGGTAATTTCGATATGAGCTTACCAAAAATTATTTGGACTGACCAACAAATTTTTAAAAGGACCCCGTTATTTTTAGTGGTGTTAGTAACATTATTTATTGGTTTCAATGTTTTTGTTAATCTAGGCATTAAAAAGGCTAATCAAGATATTACTCAAATCGAGAAAGCGGCAGATAAGCCTCTCCGAGTAGTTAATGCGCAATTTAGTAAGAAAATTGTGCTCGGAGAAAAAAGCTGCCCTAATATAAAGGCCGGCAACCCTGACGCCTCCTTAAAGTTTAAGTTGTTTGAATCCGAAACGTGTCCCTACTGTGTTACCCAAAATAAAGTTTTGGATCAGATTTTACCGGAGTACGGGGATCTTTTTTATGGAGAGTGGTATGAGTTGGAATCTTGCGTTGAAGACGCAAAGAAGTATCAGATCTCCGGTGTCCCTACATTTATTTTTACCGCAAAAGGGGTAGAAAAACCTCCGGCTTACGGCTTCTTAGATAAGCAGCAATTGACAGATTATATTTGTAAGGTCAGCGAACAATGCTAATAAAAATATGCAATAAAAATCTTAATAACATTTTAATCTTTGTTATATATACTTGCAAAAGCACATGAATAGGAAAAGTTTAAGATTCCGCATGACCCTCTGGTATACATCCGCCCTTTACTTATCCATGGCGATAATTTTTAGTAGTTTTTATATTATTACAAAGCAGACACTTTTTAATTACACTGATAATATTCTTTCTTCTCACGCAAGTAAAGTCGTCGAGATTGTAAAAAAGCAAAATATTGGCATGCATCAATATCTTGCCGATCAGGGATTTTTGCAAGAATTTAGCGCGATCCCCGGTATGCTTGTAGTAATTATGGATAGTTCGGGACAAACGATTAGTGGCACAGTGGGGATCGACCCTAAAAACAAATTATTCAAAAAGCTTTTCAATCTTGCTTTGGATACAAAAAAGCCATTTTTCAATGATCAGGATATAAATGGCTCGACTATGCGCTTCTTAGTTTCTCCCATCGAGAAAAATGACAAATTTAATGGAGTAGTGCTCATCGCACATCCGATAGATATTATTCAAATGTCTTTAAATAGGTTGTTAACTATTATGGGAGCCGTATTCCTTGGTTTGTCCATTTTAACTATTTTAGGTGGATATTTCCTCGCCAATATTGGTATGCAACCAGTGGCTGCTTTATCCAATAAATTGAAAAAAATTGAGATGGAGAATTTGGAAGAACAAATTATAAATTCCCACACTGGAGATGAAATCGAAGAGTTGACAAAGACTTTTAATGAACTTCTCGACCGCTTAAGAGAAGCGCTTAAAAGAGAACACCAATTTATTGTTAACGTGACTCATGAATTAAAAACACCTTTGGCAATTCTTCAAAGTAGTGTCGAACTAATTTTATCTAAGAAGAGATCGGCCAAAGAATATAAAAAAGTATTTTCTGAAATGCTCATTGACATAAAAAAAGCTTCAATAATGTTCAATAAAATACTCGAACTGGCATGGTCAAAAGCAGAAAATGTTAAAGTCCAAGGCAGGGTCTTTGACTTTTCCGAGTTTATTGCGGAGTTGCAGGATGTAGCGAAAAAAATGTCCCTTTCAAAGGATATTACAATCAGCGGAGATATAACCGGCGGAGTTAAACTTTTTGGAGAAAAAGACAAGCTCGCCAGTTCCATTTTGAACATTATCGATAATGCTATTAAATTTACGCCTAAACATGGTTATATACGTATAACTCTACATAATAAAAATAATGTTATTGTAAAAGTACAAGACAATGGTATCGGTATTACTCGAGAAGATTTACCGTATATTTTTGAACCATTTTATAGGGGAGTAACGTTATATACAAATAAAGGGTCAGGATTAGGATTAGCGATAACTCAAGGAATCATAAAAGCTCATAATGGAATAGTAAATGTAAATAGTAAGATGGGTAAAGGAACTACGGTTATTGTAACACTACCAACTTTAAAGAATCCCGCATAATTTACAAGGCTTTGATTACTACATATTGTAGTAAGTATTTGTTATAATAAAATCTGTCCTTTTAGGATGAAAATCAACTTATGGAATATGCATACGGAAATTGGTTTATAGCAATAGCACTAAGTGGATTATTTCTCTGGTTTGCTTATGGTGCTTTTAAACCTAAAACAGGTGTTGATTGGCGGTCATTTGGAGCCTTCTCTGCTTTTATTATTGCTTTGTTTACTGAGATGTATGGTTTTCCGCTCACTATCTACCTACTTTCTTCGTTGTCAGGGAACAGGTTTCCGCAGATAAATTTTTCCCATAATTCCGGGCATTTGTGGGAAGATCTATTAGGTAATACAGGTGATCCACATTTTAGCATCCTACATATTTTAAGCTATGCGTTAATTATTGGAGGACTAATTTTAATCAGCGCGTCCTGGAACATACTTTATCAGGCTACAAAAAACCAAACTATCGCCAGGACTGGGCCCTATAAATACATAAGGCATCCACAATATGTCGGTTTTATAATTATTATTCTCGGATTTTTAATGCAATGGCCAACTCTTCCGACCTTAATCATGGCACCAATCTTAACTTTCATGTATATAAGGCTTGCCCGAAAGGAAGAAAAAGATGTCTTACAAAAATATCCTCAATATCGGCATTACCTTAAAAATACCCCTGCCTTTTTACCGTCGATCAAATTTTTAAAATCAATTTTAACGCATCTCTAAATTAGTACTACACATTGTAGTATCTTTTATGCTAAACTAAATTATTGGTTCTTAAGATGAGTAATTTAATCGTAAATTTAGGAGTTTTGAAAAAATCAGTGTTTAAGGGAATCTTAGCATTCCTCACCCTTTTATCTGTATATTTTTTGATCTTGACTCTTGTTTCCGGGTGGAACTTTACTTGGGAACAATTTACAGAATTTTGGTACTATATTCTCCTACTCGCTCTGGGATTCGGAATCCAATTTAGTCTATACAACTACCTTAAAGGGATTGTTAAACAACGGGCTTCAACCGGACGGGTTTTAGGCGTTTCAGGGACGACTTCTACTGCTGCGATGGTTTCCTGCTGTGCTCATTATCTAACAAATATCTTACCGATTCTTGGAGTAACAGGAATAATTACTTTTATTGGTCAATACCAAGTTAAATTCTTCTGGATCGGCTTGTTCTTCAATCTTTTAGGAATACTCTATATCGGGAATCGAATAGTAAAATTTTCCGGCCAATTATGAAAAAAATTGTAATTATTTTTATTGTTTTATTGCTTATAATCTTAGCTTTTACACTCAAAAACAGTTTTTCTGTAAACTTAAATCCAAAGAGTGCAAGTAATCCTGGCAGTAGCAATTTGGAAACAAAGGAAAACAACGAAGGGCCGGTCTCCGTTATTGTTACTCCAAATGATTTAAATAACGGATTGTCCGGTTGGGATTTTCAGGTAGTATTAAATACGCACACGGAAGAGCTGACCGCAGATTTGGTTACCGTATCTGTACTTATCGATAATCAAAATCATGTATACAAACCGTTGGCTTGGGAAGGCGATAATTCAGGAGGTCATCATCGCAAAGGAATTTTAAAATTTAACCCTATTTCGCCAAGACCTAAGTCTTTAGAGCTAAAAATAAAAAATGTCGGCGGGGTTTCCGAAAGGAGTTTTAAATGGAATCTTTAAAATTTATTAAAGGCAAGCTACTAATGATTTGTATTGCTGTTTTTGCGATAACAGTCGTTGCAATCACAGTTTTTAAAGTATCTATAGGGAATCTCTTCTTCTTTGCTGTTCTTTTAGCCTGTCCGTTGATGCATCTATTCATGATGAAGGGTCACGGTGATCATAAAAAAAAGGATAATACCAAAGGAAACGGTAAATCTTGTCATTAATATAAAGGAACGGATTGTTTGAATTATATGAGAAATAAAGAAGGATTAATTATTACAGTAGGGTTTGTAGTTTTAGCTGTAATTGTTGTTGCCGTAGCCTTTTTACTAACTGGTAATAGTGGACCGGCCTCGCAGCTAGGCGGGCAAGGCTCCTCTGCCAATCAGTCTACTGCTCCAGCGGTTCTTAATAGTTTAGTTGGTAAACCTGCGCCTGATTTTACTTTAGAAAGCTATGATGGGAAAAAGATTACCTTAAGCAGTCTTAAAGGTAAAAATGTGATCCTCTTTTTTAGCGAAGGATTAATGTGTTATCCGGCTTGTTGGGATCAGATCGCTGCTTTTGGAAAGGATAACCAATTCCCAAGCAAAGAGACAGTAGTATTAACTATTGTAAATGACTCCAAAAATGACTGGAAAGGGGCGATCGAAAAAATGCCGGAACTCGCTTCCGCCGCTGTTCTTTTTGACACTGATAAAAAAGTTTCCGCTTCTTATAACATGCTTTCTCTTCCTTCTTCAATGCATAAAGGACAACTTCCCGGACACACTTATGTAGTTCTTGATAAAAGGGGAATTGTGCGGTATGTTTTAGACGATCCCCAAATGGCAATAAGAAATCAGCAGTTGTTGACAGAAATTGACAAATTTTAATCCTTCGATGAACTCAGGCCTTCGGCTCTGAGGGCCTCGATCGCTCAGGCTCGAAGAGATTAAATACTGAGCAAAGTCGTACATTCGATTTCACTCAGTACGATCCTGAGCTGTAGTCGAATGGATCGAATGTATTTAATATATGGATCTTTTAATCAGCGCATCTTTTATAGCCTCTTTTTTTGCAGGGATCGCTGCGCTTTTTGCGCCCTGTTGTATCACGGTTCTTCTGCCAACCTATTTTGCCTCAATTTTTAAGCAAAAAGCTCCAGTATTTTTAATGACTTTTGTCTATTTCCTCGGTATATTATCTATCTTTCTTCCTATTGGCCTTGGAGTTTCATTTCTCACTCAAATTTTCAGTCGATACCATGACACGATCTTCTTCGTTGGAGGAATATTTTTAATATTTTTAGGGTTAAGTTTACTACTTGGACGACAATTTTCTCTGCCCTTTAGCGTTCACCCGAAACTTAGAGGACAGGATTTTGCTTCTGTTTATATTTTAGGTATATTTTCTGCGATTGCAACGACTTGTTGCGCTCCGGTTCTGGCAGGAGTTTTAACCTTATCGGCGCTTCCTGGATCGTTTATCTTAGGAGGGATTTATACTCTTGCTTATGTACTGGGGATTGTTCTGCCTCTTTTTATTATCGCCTTTTTCCTTGATAAAGTCGATTTTACTAAAAAGTTTTTTGCCTTCAGAAAAAACTTGTCTTATAAATTACTCGGTCAAAAGATCCATTTAACCTTTGCCAACTTTTTTTCCGGGTTGATGTTTTTAGTTTTAGGAATAGTTATTATCTACCTTGCAAAAACCAGCCAGTTAACTTCCCATTCTTCGTACCAAGTTGCACTAAATATTTATCTGACTAAATTTATAAAATTTATAAACCAGTTTACTAGAGTTATCCCAGAAGCTGCTTGGGCCCTTATTTTCACAGGAATCGCTTTGTTTATTGCTTATTTTGCTATTAAGCAATTTATCTCTTTGAAGAAAAGAGGTGATAATTTTGAATAAAACTGGACTTATCGCAATTTTAGGTACCAGGATAGTTATAGCTTTGATATTAGTTGTTAGCAATTTTAATATCGAGGTAAACATAAATAGCAAGGGAGACCAGGTTTCTACAGATAAAGAGACTGGTCAGTCGGTCCAAGGATCACAAACTGACTCCATGGCAAGTCACCACGGAGGATCTACTCCTGTTGACGCAACCATTTTTAATGGCCTGGTCGGTAAAAGTGCTCCTGATTTTACTCTAGAAAACTATGATGGAAAAAAGATTATCCTAAGTGAGTTAAAAGGCAAAAACGTAATTCTTTTCTTTAACGAAGGATTAATGTGTTATCCTGCTTGCTGGAACCAGATTGCAGCTTTTGGAAAAGACACAGAACTGGGGAGTAAAGCGGTGATATTAAATATTACAGCTGATCCTAAAAATGAGTGGAAGCAAGCCATCGATAAAATGCCGGAACTTGCTTCTGCTAATGTGCTTTTTGATGGTAATAGGCAAGTTTCGCAAAAGTATGGAGTTTTAACACTTCCTTCCTCGATGCATAAAGGGCAGTTTCCCGGACACAGTTACGTTGTGATCGATAAAGAGGGGATTGTTAAATTTGCCAGAGATGATATTCAAATGGCTGTAAGGAATCAGGAATTAAGTACGGAAATCAATAAGCTGTAAAGCCGAGTTTGATAAAAATCCCTATACATAGAAGCAAATCGCTAAAAGTTAGGGTTAACAGCAGGATTTACTGTTTTGATGGCAACAGTTTTGCGTAGAAATATTCTCATCCTGAACAAGATATTTTTTCGGTTCTGTGTCAAATTTTTTTAGGCAATCTTCAGAGCAAAAATAATATTTCTCGCCTTTATATTCTGAAGAGTACTTAGTTTTATTTTTATCCACCTTCATTTTACAAACAGGGTCCGTAACTTTTTTAGAAAATCCAAACATAAAATCACCTCCCTTCTGCCCGCCAATCGCTTGCGCTCGAGGCGCATGCAGGCGGGTCGCCCTCCGAAGCTTTAGCGAAGGAGGGTTTCTTTTCGTAAATTAAAAGGTAAACAAGCGATAAAAAAACTATGATCGAGGATATTAAGATCGGAACAAACACCGGTCCGATCCAGGGAACAGGCAATAGAAAGAAGGTATCCAAATCAAAAAGAGACTTAGGCCAATCTATAATGAGTTTCAAAAACACATAATAAAAAATATCCCAAATCCCAAATGCTAAAAAGAAAAAAGCAAAGGCTTCTTTAAACTTCTTTGCTGCAAGTAGAGCAACAGAGGCTAACATTATTAAGGTAGATGCTTCTCTAATCATCTCAATATTCAAAAGCTGACTGTTGGAAATAATATTAAGAGCAGTCTTAGGTTCCAAAAACGCAATTCCTGGAAGTAACAACAGTACCTCATCTTTATTTAATACAGGTTGACTTGCACCTAAAAGATGTCTTAAATAAATCACAACCGATGATTCTATAAAAGCAAAACCTTGTTTGGGCGACCGGA
>JAMCQQ010000309.1 GCA_023379515.1 Actinomycetota bacterium | reverse complement strand
TTCAATCAGTAAATGAGCATGCCCTGTTGCAAAGATATGGATCAATTCGCCCCTTACTATAGATTCAAAAATCTTATCTGCAGCTTCTTTTATCTTGTCGTACTGAGTGTCTATTATCTTTTTCATTAATTTCTTAAGATTAGCTAAGTATTTTTCTGATAACACGCTTATCCTTTCATATGCTATTTTTATTAATAACTTCTAATTCTATCTTTATATATTTCAAGTGCTTTAATATTTAAATTATCTGCACCATCTACATTAGGATTAATTATGGCAGATTCAAGTTTCCCTCTTTTGCTGAGAATATTCTCAACCTCTAAAACTAAAGATTGAGTTAAAAACACAGTAACCATATTCTTATATAATCCAAGTTTAAAATCGACACCTTCTAGGGAAACTAATCCCTCCTCTTTATTTCCCATGGTATTAATAACAATATCAGATATTTCATATACCTTCTTACCACTCTTGTGATAAGAATCTAATTTTCTTGAATAATTAACATTTACAAAAGAAATAATAAATAATCCTCTCTTTTTTGCTTCCATACACATTTCTACAGATGCTACATCTATACCATCTGGAGAAAATATTAAAATTATTTCCCCAAGTTTTGTCGAATATCTCTCGATGATTTCTTTGGCTAAACCGCTTACATTTTCAAAAAATTTACATCGGTAAAAACCACAATTATACATGACTTCATTTTCCATAATAGCATTCATAGGAATTATTCCACCAGTTCTATAAAAAAGATCCTCGGGCAAACTATGAGAATGACACATTCCAAAAGCATGTATGACTTCCCCTTTGCATACCGAGTCAGCCATCCTTTTAGCTGCTTTCTTTATATTGTCTTTCTGCTCTTCTAGAGCTTTTTGCATTAAATTTGTAAGTTCCTTATAATATCTGGCTATGAGCAATTTAAGATCCTTTCTAAAAAAATAATTTTATGTTATAATTATATACGTAAATAATTTTCATGTCAATAAAATATTTTACATACTATGAGAAAGATTGAAAAAAAATATGCAATCGGTTTGGATATTGGTGGTACAACAATTAAATCTGCCTTGGTAGATAACCTTGGCTCGCTTATAGATAAATTTACAATAGAAACTCCAAGGATATCACACCAAAAAATATTTAATGCCATCTGTAATTCAATTGACCATATTTACCAAAAAGCATCTGCCCTTAATCTTACCATAAGAGGAATTGGTGTTGGGATACCAGGATACTATGATAAAACAATGCAAGTGGTTGAATTTCTTCCAAATATCCCTGAGCTAAACGGTTTTCATCTGTGGGAAAAATTATACCAAAAATACAATACTAAAATTATTTTAGATGCCGATATTCATATGGCAGTGCTGGCTGAATACTTATTTGGTGATGCAAGGAAATTTGCCAGAAGTATTTTTACTATTATTGGTACAGGCGTAGGTATGGCTGTTATGATAGATGGCAAACTCCTTAGATATAATCACCAAAGCGCTGGACAATTAGGTCATATGATCCTCAAACCTGGTGGACCAATTTGTAGCTGTGGTAATAGAGGCTGCCTGGAAGCATTGGTATCATCAAAAGCTTTTGAAAGATTAGCACTTGAAGCTATTAAACATAACAAATCAACATCCATAAGAGATATATACTTCAACAACAAAAGGATTACTGCAAAAGATGTTGACATAGAAGCAGCCAAAGGTGACCCGGTCTCAAAGCAAATTTTTAAAGAAGTCGGATTCTGGCTGGCAATAACTATAGTGAATTTAGTTAATATTTACGAACCAGAGGCTATTTTTTTAATGGGAGGAATATCACAGTCAAGAGAGTTAATAACTGACCCAATAAAAGAAACTCTACAGACTATGAAGTATCCAGAGACACTAAAAGATATAAAAATAGAGATAGCAAAGACAGGATTTAATGCAGGGCTAATTGGTGCTGCCAATTCTATCTTTCAATATGAATATCTTAAAAAGGATAAACTCTGATTGCTGCACTTTTCAAAAGTCTTCTAAAAATGATTAATTCCAACACTGGTAGTTAACTTTTTATTGAGAGTTAGCACTGCTTATTAAAAATTTTTAAATTTTCAAATGCCTCTTCTGAGATCTTTATTTTCTCGATACCTTTTTGGCCTATATCCAGGGCACAAGCAACATACAAAGTATCCATTATAACAATTTGAGCGACAAGTGAGCTAACTGCCCTTGAATAAGAAAATGCATCACTTGATGCTGTACGGATACTTATATCCGCTATTTCAGCTAAAGGTGAATCAATAAAATTTGTTATGCAAATAGTTTTAGCACTATTAGCTTTTGCATTTTCAAGTGCCTTGATAATCTCTATTGTTCTTCCACTATGCGATATTCCAAATGCTAAATCTTTTTTTGATAAGTTTACAGACGAAACAGCAATAGAATGTGAATCAACGAAATAATTACTATTAATATTTAATTTCATGAATTTCTTTGCCGCATCCTCGGCAACACTGCTAGATCTTCCAACTCCATAGAATATAACCTTATTTGAATTATTTATTAGCTTTACAATCTTCAATAAATCTTTTTCATCTAATATATTTTGAGTTTCAGTTAAAGATAAAATTTGTGCTGAAAATGTCTTTTTAATCACTTTCTTAATATCATCATCGATATTTATTACATCAAAATTATAAATTTCTTCAATTTTTGGACTTGTTATAACACTTAACTTAAATTCGCTGAAACTTTTATAATCTAATTTTTTGCAAAACCTAGATATTGTTGCCGTACTTACACCTGACTTCTTTGATAATTCTTTAATTCCAAGATATCTAATCTTACTTGGATTACTTACTATAAACCTGTATAATTTTTCCTCTTGAGGAAACCTCCTTTTTATAAGGCTGTTATATCTGGATTTAATATTTAATTCTTTTACCTTTTTGTAATTATTCATCTTGTATCGAAATTTAATTTAATTAAAACCTGTCAAGCAATTTATTTTTTATATTTTTATGGTCTTTTATTTCATTATCACCATTTAGTCAATTACTCAAGAAGAAACACCAGATTAACTCTTATAACTCACTTTCCACACTTAATTGGCTAAAAATATTATATTTTTTATTTCTATTCTTTTCAACTCTTGGGATTGCTTCATTTAAAAAGTACTTGAAACTGTCTATTCTTCTGTTTCGCCGATCATGGATTTTAAAATATCTGCTCTCGCTATAATTCCTATGACTTTCTATAAAGGCAATAATCCTTATATTTTCTTTGAACATAGGTGTGTAATATGCCGATGCTGTTCCAGCTTTATTTAAATCAATAATTATAATTTTTAATATGAAAGCTATTGTATTTGTAAGTCATTTATAATCTCAGGAAGTTTCCATAATAAGTATGGGGGACAATTAAGCACTCCTTCTGCAAAATTCAGATTACGAAGTGATACTTTTACAGATACAGGCGGGTCATATTTTTTTCTATAAACTGCAAGGCTTTTTGATTTTACATTATCGGCCGCTTTTACCTCTAAAGGTATTATTTTATCATTAAATTGCAGAATGAAATCAATCTCAGCAAGGTTACCGCTGGACCAGTAGAAGGGAACTTTCTCAGTTAATGAAACAATTTCCTGAAGACAAAAGTTTTCAGCTATTACTCCTTTAAATTCTCTATACATCACATCCTCTTCTACGATAGATTTAGCGCTTAAATCTGACATTTTCTTTAAAAGTCCGACATCCGGCACATAAAGTTTAAAATATGATTTATTTTCATATGCCTTTAGCGGGACAGCAGGTTTTTCAATTCTATAAACTTTATAAACCATCCCGGCATTTTTAAGCCATGTAATTGCGCCCTCAAAAGCTCGGGCACCTGCACCTTCACGAAGCAGACCGTAAACAAATTTTCCATTCTCTCTGGCGAGTTGAGAAGGAATTGAGTTCCATATCATGCTCAATTTTGCAATATCAGCAGTAGGAGCATACTTTGCAAAATCCAGCTCGTAAAGATTCAGGATGTTTTGCTGGACAGCCTCTACCTCAAAAACATCTTTTGTTTTAATCCATACATTTACAGCCTCAGGCATTCCACCGGTAATATAATATGTTTTTAAATAATTCTCTAGTTTATTGGTAAAAATTTCTGAAACCGGTTCAGGTTTCATTGTCTTTCCAGCCAAATAATCAACCATCATCTCTTCATTATTTGCCATTAAAAATTCAAGAAAATTCATGGAATTTAGTGTCATTATATCAACTTTTCCTACAGGATAGGATGCGGGACGGGCTAAAGCAATCCCGATCAGTGACCCTGCACCGGCAATATGATACCGGGCGGCAGATTCACTGAAGTATTTAATTGAAGTAATAGCCTCGCTGCAGACTTGAATTTCATCAAAAATAATAAGCGTTTTCTCCGGACTAATTGCTCTATTGTTTAGGGTGCCAAGTTCTGTTATCAGCCTTTTAGGATCAAGGTTTTTTTTGAAAAGCATACAAAGAGCTTTATTCTTTTCAAAATTAAAATATGCTATGCTTTCATAATATTTTTTACCAAATTCCTGCAGAAGCCATGTTTTGCCGGACTGGCGAATTCCCCTGATTAAAAGCGGCTTTCTTCTTGGTGATTGTTTCCATTTTAATAGTTTATCTTCAAGCAGTCTTTTCATCTTTTTATTGATTTAATTATCTTTGCTCATTTACTATAATATTATATATATTAATTTCTAGTTATAATACATATTATTAATATATATAATATGCCAATTTTAAAATTTGTCAATTAATTTTCATCCTTTAGTGTGCTAGAAGTATTCTAATCATAAGACTTATCAACTGATTGAAATTTATAAGAACTCGCTTTTGAATCTCTCAAGTAAAAGTAAGGTATTTGCTTAAAATTTATGCATTCTAAATAAAAAACAGGGTATTTTGGATCAAGGGAAAAAATGCTTGAAAGATACTGGATTTGTGATAATATTTAATAGTGTAATACTATGTAATAACAGAATATAGGTGATGAGATTGAGTAGAAAAAGTAAAGTACTGAGTCTGTCTGTATCTCCAGAAATAGCCCGGGAATTGGATAATATAGTTAAAACTGAAGATAAGAGCCGAAGTGAGATATTTAAAGAAATGTTTAAGATATACAAAGAGTCGCTTGCAGAAAGAGAATGGAGAGAACTCTTCAGTTTTGGGAATGAGACAGCAAAAAGATTTAAGATAAAAGATGAAGAAGAACTTTTTAAAATCTTAGATGAAGAAGGGTTTTAAATAGCTTAATGTTGAGGATCGTTTTTGACTCAAATGTATATATCTCTGCACTTCTTTTTAAAGGCATACCAGGAAAGATTCTTGATATGGCTTTAAAAAATGAAATAATCCTTATCACATCAGACGAAATAGTAACAGAAACAGTTAGAATATTAAGAGAAAAGTTCAAATGGCCTGAGCATAATATAGATAAATTCGTAAGTAGGCTGTCAGACATTAGTGAAAATATAAGACTGACAATTAAGCTTAATGTTATAAAGGAAAGAGAATCAGATAATAGGGTACTTGAATGTGCTGTTTCTGGAGAGGCCAGTTTAATCGTTTCTGGTGACAAGCATCTTTTAAAACTAAAAAGGTATAAAAATATTCCAATAGTCAGACCTAAATATTTGACTTATTTAATAAAGGAAGAATGATGGTTTTCTCCACACCATCAAGAAAACCTGTTGCAGCAGTTGGATTATAAAGTTGTATCATGCTCTTTATGTTTAAATAAAAAATAATCCAATGGCATCCTGTAGATAAATATCGGGGAAATGTTTAAAAATCCGGAAAGCTCTTCATGGTCTGTTTTCCTTATCCTTTTTTTGTCCATTCTATAGAACTGCTGAACGGTAGCTCTGAGATATTCCTTATCATCCGGGGTAAAAATAGTCGGCGTGGGGGCCTCTATAACAAAAATATCATTATAAGGGATAAGAAAGCCTCCAAAAATATCATGTCTGACCCCTATCTGGCTCAGTTTTTTATCCTTTACCTGATATACCCTTTTAGTAAATATATCTTCAAAAGTAGTTATAAAAGTATTGATGTCAATATCTTTTATCTGAAAAAAACCAGCTGTATAATTTTTTATTGACTCCAAATATTTTATTTCAGGTGTGTCAAAAAGACTTCGGAAGTTATTCAGACAGTATTGCCATAAAAGGACGTTTTCATTTCCAATGGGATATGCAAATATTTTACAGGCATTTAAAGTAATATCAAAAAACACCAAATGTTCGGCCATATGGTAAAAATGATCTACATCCCTGTTTTTATAGATTGGCGAATCCGACAGGAAACTTAATTATTTGCTAAAAAGTAAGGGTTTTAAATAATAAAAGCGGGTATTATGTATAAAATTAGGAAGAACTATCTTCCGTAAATACAATTTATGTAAATCTATAATTATATCATCCTGTTTTGGGCAATGGCCTTATATAAGAAGCTAAAAACTTCCCATTCTAAAAATCTGTATAATCAAAACCTACGTAATCATTTTGCCCGTAGTCATCAAATGAGTCTGCTGCAGCAAGCGTCTTGGGTGGAGGCCTGTCTCTTTTGAACTCATATATCCCAAGATAGTCAAGGATTTTCTTAACCACCTTATAATCTTCTATAAATTTCAAATATTTTTATATGCAAAATTTTTTTTGTTGAGGTGTTTACCTTAATCCTTGAATCTATTCTGAATCCCCCGACCCAGACTATTTTACTTCGATCAAAAAAAATCGGTATATGAACTCTTGCACTCCTGGGTATTTTTAAATCCATCAGAAAGTCATGAATTTTTTTTGAACCATCCATCCCAAGAGGACAGAATTTGTCCCCGCTTCCGGGATGCCATTGCTTTACCCTAAGCGGAAAAATGATCTTATCAAAATCAAGGTATGCCTCCATATCACCGGCATCCTTATAATTAATTGGCCTTATATTTTTATCAAACACCTCAGATGCTACCAGGATACCCATCTCTTCTATTTTTATTTTTTTACCTGGCTGAATTTCACCTAAAAATTGTGTGTTTTCTGTGACTGATCCTGTTAAATTCGGTATATTCAAAAAAAGTTTCCCGATATCTGGCAAATTATCTATTTTATGCTGTGAAGCTGTATTCCTATTAAAAATATATAAAAATTTTCCCTCTTTGTATGAAATTATATTATCCACAAGTTTTATCTGTTTGCTTTCCCCCCCGACAACACTGATTTTTAAAATTGCCTCTAAGTTTTTGCTTTTTATATTCTCGATATCACCTTTTATCATCTCGATGCTTTTTATGATTATTCTTTTTATAAGCACCGTATGCATTTTTGAAAGATGTACAAGCGGCAATTTTACCAGAAAAATTTCTCCAGTTGAAGGATCGCTTTCAAGAGAAGCTGTTTTTTTAAACTCTTTTTCTGCCAGACTTGAAATTAAATCATTATCCTGCCTGATAAACTCGATTGATTTTAAAAGCTGCCTGTCAAAAGAATTAGAGAATTTTTCTTTTAAATATGGCATTAATACATTTCTGATTTTATTCCTGAAATACGTATTTTCAAGATTTGTTCTGTCAGTGCAGTATGGGATCTGGTTTGCCTCCAGATATCTCATGATATCTTTTCTGGATGTCCTGATAAGCGGCCTTATAAATTTTAAGTTTACGGGTCTTATTCCGGATAATCCCTTAAGCCCTGCACCTCTTGCAAGGTGCATGAAAAAAGTTTCGACATTGTCATCTGTGTTATGACCCATTGCAATCCTATCAGCTCTGCATTTATCCGCAGCCTGGCTAAGAAGCTGTAACCTTAATTTTCTTGCTCCCTCCTGAAAAGATAATTTATGCTGCCTGCACCACTGCCGGACATCAATTCGGTTTGCAAACAGTTTTATACCAAGCTCTTTGCATAGTCCTGCCACAAATTCTGCATCCTTTGAGGATTCTCCGTTCCTTGTCATATGGTCAAGATGAAAAGCAAATAATTCCAGGTTATAAGCCTTTTTCAGCATATTCAGTACAAAGGTTAAAAAAGTAGAATCAGGCCCGCCCGAGATTGATATCAAAACCCGGTCACCTTCCGAAAGCATGTCGAATTCATCTATTATGTTAAAAACACTTTTAACAGTCCTGTCCGGGTGGTTTTGAAAATTATCCTGAAAAAATTTTTCATTCATATTTTTAGATTATAAATTTTTGATCGGTAATTTACATCTGGTAATTTCAATTTGATTAATTTCGATTCGGTCAATTTATCATATCATTAGTTGATATTTATTAAATATTAATTAAGATCAACCAATATCAACTTTTAAATTTAATCTTTGTATGTTGTCCGATTTGCCTGTTTCTTCATCAACCTGGATGATCACGCCATTTATCCAGTTATCATCACTTGCAACAATAAACTTCTGCGGCATCAATTTTAAAAACCTTTCGAGTACCAGCTCTTTCCTGACACCAATTACAGAATCTCTAGGTCCAACCATTCCGGCATCGGTTATATATGCGGTTCCCTTTGGCAAAATCCTTTCATCAGCAGTTTGAACATGGGTATGGGTCCCAATAACCGCGCTTACTCTGCCATCCAGATACCAGCCCATAGCTACCTTTTCTGATGTTACTTCGGCATGAAAATCAACAATGATCATTTTTGTTTCTTGTCTTATTATCCGCAGAATTTCATCTATGGACCTGAAAGGACAATCAAGGTTTTCTATAAATACCCTTCCGCAAATATTTATTACGGCAACCTTTTTGCCTTTGGTATTTTGGTTAGAGAAAATATAATAACCGCTGCCGGGAGTATCGGGCGGGTAATTTGCAGGTTTAAGAAGTCTTGGCTCATTATTTATGTAATCATAAATTTCTTTCTTCTTATATATATGGTTGCCCGAAGTAATAACATCAATGCCTAATTTAAGCAAAGTATCACAGATGCTTGGGTTTATTCCGATACCTCCGGCAGCATTTTCCCCATTTGCAATGACCACATTTATATTGTGTTTGATTATAATATTTACCAGCTCTTTGCTGACACATAACCGCCCCGGATTTCCAAAAATATCTCCCAGAAATAAAATGTTCATTTTTACCTTTCTAGATAAAGTTAAAATTAAAAAAAATCAATTCCAAAAATTTATTTTCCATATGCCGTCTTCTTCATCTTTCAGCAGCGACACTCTCATGTCCTTATATAATTTCTCTTCATTATCATAAGTATCAATTAAATCTATACCTACGATAGCGACATTGTTTTTAATCTCAACCCAGTTTGTATCTATTGAAACAATATCAGTCATGCCGGCAAGCTCGTTTTTAAAATCATCAAGAGACTTCTTCCCTCCGGGATTATATATATTCTGAAATGCAGCTTCATAATTTTTACCAATAAGAGCATTGAAAAAATCTTTGACTGTTTTAACCGCGCTTTCTTCATCTTTACTGTTTGTAAATTTATTTAAGATATTATCTTTTAGCGCCCCTAACTGAGTGCATGATGACAGGAATAAGGAAAAGCTTAAAAGACTCAGGATAATCAAAATTACACTGAATAAAGAAAGTGCCGGGCAGGTTTTAAATCTTATTTTTGCCAATTTATATTTATCCGAAGAAAGCGTTTTAAATGAAGTTTTCAATAATGATCTCTGGTCCATAAACAAAATTTTAAAATTGGTAGCGGGGATAGGATTTGAACCTATGACCTTCGGGTTATGAGCCCGACGAGCTACCAGACTGCTCCACCCCGCATCGAGGATTACTTTTTAGAAGTTTTGTGCATTTATATTATAATGATTTTAATTTTTTTTACAAACTATTTATCGGAAGAGATTTTTTTTATAGCCACTGGTGTCCTGGCTCCCCTTTCCAGCATAAGATTTTTTAAGAATAACTTTCCTTCCAAAAATACTTTTCTTATGGAATCAAGATCCAGCCTTAAGAGAGGAAAAAGGTTATCATTTTTCCTGATATAAAATCCATTCTTGATTAAAAACTTTACCGGAATTATGGGACTGTTAATATATTCCTCAAGATCCATGTCATCATCAAATCTTTTACCTATGGATTCAATAGAGCTTATCTTATCTTTGATGAGATCTTTTTCAATAGACATCAAGAGTTTCTTGCCAACACCAAGATTCCTACACTCAGGCATTACATAAATACAGCCCAAAAAAATACTATCACTATCCGGAGGATATACGTTAAAAAGTTTTAATCTCGGAAATAGATAATACCTGCCTGCAAACAAAACCCCTATACATTTTTTACCGCTGAAAGCTGCCTTGATTATCCCTCCGCCATTATTAAAAAAAAGAGTAAACTTTTTTCTGTTTTTCAAGTTCTTGAGCATGAAATATTTACTCTTAAGAAATCCCCATAAGGTATCGATGCCAGAAAAATCACTCAGAAAGCTCGTTCTGCCGTTATCTACCCAGAACTGGCAGGTTGAGCATTTTATGTTTAATTTCTCAAGCTTATCGTAAGTTAAATCTTTTATAGTAAAATTTAGGTTCACTGCTAATTTAACCCCTATTTCATTCATATCCAAAAAAAGCTTATCCGGAATAATGCCAGAAAAAGCTTATCCGAAAATATTGCAATAATTATAATCCATATCTTATCTCTTATTTAATCCCGTATACTTATTTAATCCCGTGTGTAATTATAGTTTATTATTGGAAATTCTGCTAACATCTGGCTTCTGTAAATGAAGCGGTCAAATATTTTCTTTGACTTTTACAAATGCTTTTGATGTAACTTTGCAATATCTGGCCCAAATTTCTGCATAACCTTCCCTTAAAGCAATACAGATTCCTGATTTACTTATTGTAAGAACAGAGTTATCCGTCGAGGACCATTTTACAAATCTGGTAATATCGGAAGTAGTGACATCAGAATATTTTGCAATGACGCGAAATTGCTGCTTTTTGTTAACTACAACTTCTGAATTTTCCGGAATTATAGATATTGATATCAGCAGTGGGTTAGAATTCTTGAACATCAAATATGAAAGCAGAATTATGATACAAATTATTGCTGTAATAATAAGCAACGACAAAGAAAAAATCTCCAATAATTTCCTTTACCTTTCTATTTTTATTTTTATTGATTGAAGGTTAGTTTTTATACGTTTTAACAATACAATTTTATCGTTTGTTGACATTATTGTCAACATTTATCAGCTCTTTTTGCTTATGCAAGCGGGCAGTATAAGGTAATATTATAGTGTTAAGCAAGTATTTAAGAGCAATAATAAATGTTGGCTTTATGGAAAAATCTTATAAAAGTTTTAATTTAGCGTTAAAAGAAATCCTGGAAAAAAAGAAAATAAAATTCCGCACCCTGGAAAACAGGACAAACCTCAGTTATACATACTTCAGCAAGCTTAAAAACAGAAAAAAGGCACCACCCATAGAAACAATTAAGATAATAGCCAGCGGTCTTGATATCCCTGCCGAATATTTTCTGGAATTCAGATTATATAAAATATATGAATTGCTCAGGGAAAATCCTGAACTTCTTGAAGAAACATCCGCATTCTTGGAACAATTGATAGAAGAGAAGAACCTGAAAGTCGCAGAGAGAGAATCCCGCTTCAAAAAAGAGTAATTCTGGTAACCTATCTGTATATCTATATAAGGGCACAAAACAGACCTCACTTCCAGGATACTTTGAACTTTTAATTTTTTTAAGTTATATTATATAATCCAAATTACTATAGAGTAGACCAGATTATTGTAGTATGAGCAGCCAAATTATGCTGGTGGTGCAGCTTTTATTATTTTGTGTCCTTGTAGCTCAGATGGATAGAGCACAGGTTTCCTAAACCTGGTGTCGGCAGTTCGAATCTGCCCAGGGACACCATTAATATTTATATTAATACTTATAAATAATAATTTTTGCTTTTCTGAGTTAACAAAACCATTCTTTTTTCCCAGATTAAGCTGTTTTAAATACTTATATTATGATTTAATAAAACAAGTAAACACTTTCAAAATGGCCCTATATATATTGCTTGTGATATGAGTTATTATCATATTCAGGAGGTGAGTTTCTGGAATGGAAAAAAGGAAACTTGGTAAAACAGAGGAAAAGTTATCTGTTATCGGTTTTGGCGGAATTGTAGTAATGAATGAAACAATAAAAGATGCTTCCAGGATTGTCTCAATGGCAATAGACAGAGGTATAAACTATTTCGATGTAGCTCCGCAATATGGCAACGCACAGGAAATTTTGGGACAGGCACTTAAACCTTATAGAAAAAATATATTTCTCGCCTGCAAAACACTGGAGCGTACCCGGAAGGAATCAAAAAAAGAGCTGCACAATTCTTTAAAAAAATTAAAGACGGATTATTTTGACCTATATCAGTTCCATGCAGTAACAACACTTGAGGAAGTAAATCAGATCGTTGGTCCGAGTGGGGCACTCGGGACCTTTATTGAAGCAAAGGAGAAAGGACTTGTAAAATATCTTGGTTTCACTGCACATTCTGAAGAAGCGGCACTTGCAATGATTGATGCATATGATTTTGTGAGCATGCTGTTTCCTCTTAATTGGGTATTATGGTTTAAGCATAATTTCGGACCTGCAGTATTAAACAAGGCAAAGGAGAAAGGAATGGCAGTCCTGGCTTTAAAAGCCTTAGCTAAAAGAGCTCTTGAAAAAGATGAAAAACCCAGGTGGGAAAAATGCTGGTATGTACCTTCCGACAACTATGAAGAAGCCTCACCTGGGCTGCGCTTTACACTTTCTCTTCCGGTAACTTCAGCAATATCTCCAAGCCATGCTGAGCTTCTTTGGCTTGCTTGTGATATAGCTGATAATTTTAAACCTATAAGAGAAGATGAAATTTCAATACTTAAAGAAAGGTCCGGAAATATCCATACGATATTCGAAGCCTTAAAAAATAATTAAATCTTTAGGCGTATTCTTGTCAAGACGCGATGTATATTATTTAAATATTATCTTGATAAATAATTATCGGTTCGAATCATTCTTCCCCAGCTAAGGTTATTTTGCAATACCCAAGTATTTTTTAATATGATTCGCTAATGAATTATCAATTTCTTTATGTCTAGGAATTGGTTGTTTTTGACCAGTTTTTGGATTTATATAAATATCATGTCTTGAACCAGACCTAAAAAATATACAGCCTTCTTTTTTTAATTGTTTCAAAAGTTCGCTGCGTTTCATATTGAGATTTCATCTTC
>JAMCQQ010000308.1 GCA_023379515.1 Actinomycetota bacterium | reverse complement strand
TATTTTTTTTAACTCTTCGATAAAGTTTTCCTGCTGGTTATTCAAACAAAATGCAGTTTTATTTTTATTATTGATATAAGTCATTCTTCAATAAATAATTGCAAACACTCTCGGGTAATAAATATTTAATTGGTCTGCCGGTTTTGATTCTTTCTCTAATATCAGTAGAAGAAATTGCCAAAGCAGGAATTTCCATTACATAGATACTGTTTTTAGTTATTTCAGAATTTGCATTACTCCCAAAAAGTTTTTTCTTAAGTTCTTCAATTCTTGAGAGATTATAACCCGGCCTCGTGGCAGCTATGAACTTGCATAAAGTAATTACCTCTTCCGTATTTTTCCATGTCAGGATTTCAAGTATCGCATCTGCACCGGTTATAAAATAAAAGGTTGTACCTTCACCATACATAGATTTCAGTTCTTTAAGGGTATCAATTGTATAAGATTTAACCTTTCTTTCTGTTTCGATCCTGGATACAAAGAAATGGCTGTTGGAAGCGGTTGCCATTACCGTCATCATATATCTGTCTTCGGGGCTTGCCAATCTGCAATTTGTTTTATGAGGAGGTTGACCTGTGGGAATAAAAATAACCCTGTCAAGCTTGAACTGGCTCAAGGCTTCTTCGGCTGTCACAAGGTGGCCGTAATGTATTGGATTAAAGGTGCCACCCATAATACCTATTTTCATATTTTTTTTAACTTCTAATCTGGCCATTTCCATAAATTATAAACTTATTTGTTGTAACCTGCCTTAGGCCCATAGGACCTCTCCAGTGAAGTTTTTGGGTACTTATTCCTAGTTCTGCTCCCATTCCAAATTCCCCGCCATCGGTAAATCTGGTAGAAGCATTTACATATACTGCAGATGAATCAACATATTTTGTAAAATAACCCGAGTTTTTATAGCTTGATGTAATAATTGCATCCGAATGGCCGGAACCATATTTATTTATATGTCTTACGGCATCTTCAATACTTTCTACAACTTTAACTGCCATAATCAGATCAAGATATTCTTCATACCAGTCTTCCTCAGCCGCTGTTTTAGCTTCAGGAAAAATTTCTATTGTTTTGCTGCAGCCTTTAATTAAAACATTCTCACTTTGGAGACTTTTCAAAACTTTTGGCAATAGCTTCAAAGCAACATCTTTATGTATCAGCAGCTTTTCCGCTGCATTGCAAACACTGGGCTTTTGCGTTTTGGAATTGATAATAATATTAATTATGGTTTCATCATTTATATCTTCAAGAATGTTGTCTATATAAATATGACAGTTGCCAATTCCAGTTTCAATTACGGGAATTTTTGATTTCTGAACCACGCTGTCAATAAGATTTTTGCCGCCCCTTGGTATCAATACATCGATATAATCCCTGAGCTGCATCAATTTTTCAGTATCCTCTCTTTCTGCTGTAGGAACAATTTGAACTATATCTTCAGGGAGATCATTCCCTGAAAGTGACTTTCTCATTATTTCAGTAATTTTTTTATTCGTGGCAAGAGCATGGCTGCTGCCTCTTAAAATAACACAGTTGCCTGCCTTTATGCATAAAACAGAGGCATCGACAGTTACGTTTGGTCTTGCTTCATATACTATCCCTATCACTCCAAATGGAACTCTGATATTTTTAAGAATAAGCCCATTTGGCAGATCGTATCCAAATATAACCTCTCCGACAGGATCGGTAAGTTCAACTACGGAATCGATGCTTGAAGCAATTTTTTTAATCCTTGACTCATCAAGCTTCAATCTGTCAAGCATACTTTCCGATATTTGCATTTTTTTGGATCTTTCCATATCCGACTTATTTGCTTCAATTATTTCGCCGGATTTCAAAACAAGATTTCTGGAAATATCTTTTAAGATCTTATTTTTGATATCAGTTTTAGCATTTGCAATAACTGACTGGCAATTTTTTGCTCTTTTCGCAATATCAAGTATTAAATCCATATAGACTTCCTATTAAAATTTTAAATATTATAACATAAAAAAATCATTTAAATTAAACGTGAGCCGTTAGCTTTTTTGACCTTTTTCATTAAAGACTACAAGACTATCTCTATGTATCACTTCATGGCATAAAGCCGAACCGAATTCTGCCAATATCTGCTTGTCATTTTTACCCATTAACCTGCTTATTTCATTATTGGAAAAATTACTGATGCCTTTTGCTATCAGTTTATCCCCGGCTGAGAATACTTTAAGCGTATCTCCTTTGCTGAATTGACCTTCAACTTTAATAATACCCACCGGAAGAATACTTCTGCCCTTATTTGCGACAGCATCTTCGGCTCCACTGTCAATTACAATCTTTCCTTTTGAACCGGTACCAAAGGCAATCCATCTTTTGACACTTTTAACCTTATGTGAAGTCTGTGGTGCAAAAAATGTACCTATTTTTTCAAAACTGACTATCTTTTTTAAAACATCCGGAGTTTTGCTGTGGGTGATAACCATGGCAATCCCCGAAAATGAGCACACCTTGGCAGCTTTTATTTTTGAAATCATCCCACCCGATCCATACATAGAGCCAACACCGCCTGCAAGCTTCTCAATCCCAGGTGTAACCTTTTCAACAAATGAGATAAGCTTTGCATCTTTATATTCCTGTGGATTTCTGTCGTATAGCCCCTCAATATCGGATAGGATTATTAATAAATCCGCCTCGGCAAGACTTGCAACCAGAGCCGCCAGTTTGTCATTTTCACCAAATTTTATCTCTTCGACCGCGGAGCTGTCATTCTCATTTATTACCGGTATCACTTTTAGTCTAAGAAGATTTTCGATCGTATTTTTTATATTTAAATATTGAGTCCGTCTGGTAGTATCTTCCCGTGTTAAGAGAATCTGACCAATTTTCAGACCATGCCTTGCAAATAAATCACTGTAGGTTCTCATAAGCTCAACCTGTCCAACAGAAGCAGCTGCCTGCAGGGAAGCTATGTCCTTTGGCCTTGAAGAAATTTTCAGGTATTTTAATCCTGCCGCAATGGCACCACTGGTTACAATAATTACTTCTATCTGCTGTTTGACGAGTCCCGAAATCTCAGAAGAAAATTTTTCCATATTGGATAAATCAAGCCCGCCGTCCTTCATTGTCAGGCTGCTGGAACCAATTTTTATTACTACTCTTTTAATTTTTTTAAAAAATTTTTTTCTTTTCATAACCAGCCTGAAATTGCTTAATCCGTGAGTTCAAAAACAAGTTTTCCTATAATCACAGTGGCACCTTCATGAACCCCCATTTTTTTTAGTCTATCACCAATTTTCATCTTTTTTAATCTATATCTTAAATAATCCAGAGCCTCTTCATTCCCTAAATCCATCATGGCAACCATTCTTTCAAGCTTTTTGCATTTTATGATAAACTCACTGCCTTCTTTAAGTATATCTAACCTGTCCTCACTGAGTTTTGTATTATCTATTGTATAAGATCTAAAATCAATTTTACCAGCGAGTTTTGAATTTTCTTCTCGTTCCCGGACCCTGATTTTACTGATTTTTTCATAAAGGTTTGCTTTCAAATCATTAAGCCCTTCTCCGGTGATGGCTGATATTATCAGCACGGGTTTGCCGCTTTTTTTTACAAGTTTTTCCCTGACAGCATTGAGTTCGGTTTTATCCTGGAAAAGGTCAGCTTTATTAATTACTATTAAATAATCTTTTTTAAATAAGTTTAAATCGTAAAGCTTTAACTCTTTTCTCATAATTTGAAAAGTTTCCACCAAGCTGGATATTTTATCTTCATAAATTACCTGCTGCCCATCAAGAATAATTACAAGCACTTTGGACCTCATTATATGTCTCAAGAATTTATCCCCAAGACCCGTTCCCTGATGTGCCCCTTCTATTATCCCGGGTATGTCGGCAACAACAAAAGCATCCTCCCGGAATGATACTACTCCAAGATTGGGGACAAGCGTGGTAAATGGATAGTCGGCAATCTTTGGCCTTGCAGCAGAAATTCTGCTTATTATTGTGGACTTGCCTGCATTTGGAAAACCTACCAGAGAAGCGTCGGCAACGAGCCTCAGCTCCAGCTCGATCCATCTTTCCTCCACTGTCTCACCTTTTTCTGCAAAACCAGGGAATCTCCTCCCTTGAGAAGTAAAGCTTGCATTTCCCCTGCCTCCGATACCTCCTTCTGCAATTAAGATTTCACTGCCTTCTGTTTTAAGATCTGCAATTAACAAACCTCTGTCTTTTATCATGGTACCTACCGGAACTTCGATATCAATTTCGTCACCATTTTTGCCATTTTTATTGTTTGGCATGCCATTCTGCCCGTTCTGAGCTCTGAAATGCACCTTTTTTTTAAAACCATAAAGTGTGTTTACATTGCTGCTGGCCTTAATTATTACGTTTCCGCCTCTTCCACCGCTTCCCCCGCTGGCAATTTTTTTTCTGCTCCCCTTGCGATAGAAAAAGCTTATCATGCCGTTTCCGCCATCGCCTGCCTTAATATTTATCTTTGCTTCGTCTAAAAACATTTTTTAAATTTTAGAAACAATATTTTTGCTAATATTTGATTATTATATATTATAATTTATAATAATTGTCTATTTATCTCATTTTTTAAACAGGCAATTTTTTATTGCTGTTAAATATTTTCAGGACCGTTCAATTATATGCTTGTTTATTTTTTTCTAATAATAGTGGGGTTATTTGCCGGTCTCATCGGTTCGACAATAGGCATCGGTGGGGGACTGCTTATTGTCCCAATCCTATCGCTGGCAATGAAAATTCCAATCCATGCAGCAATTGGAACAAGCATAGTTGCAGTGCTGGCGACTTCAGTAGCTTCCTCCCGGCGCTTCATTAAAAAAGGGGTGACAAACATTCCTCTCGGAATGGTTCTTGAAATTCCAACAACTTTTGGAGCCATACTTGGCAGTTTATTGGTCGTATATATAAAAAATAACATTTTGTTTGCAATATTCGGAATTTTCGTATTTGCTGCAGGATTGTTTACATTTTTAAAAAACAGGTTTAAAAAACCGGATCCGATTTTATCTAAAGTTATAAATGGATCCTTCAATAAAACCTCAGATACCAGCAAAACAACCGAAAAAGCAAATTCGGCAATATTTGATTCAGAATATTATGAAGAAACATTAAAAAAGCATATCAAATATCATGTAGTCAAACTTCCGGCAGGTTTGGGCATTTCTTTTTTTGCAGGTTTTTTTTCAGGGCTTCTGGGAATTGGCGGCGGAATAATCAAAGTACCGGCATTGAATGTAATTATGGACGTACCCCTGAAAGCTGCAACAGCAACCAGCAGCTTCATGATCGGTATAACGGCTGTAGTGTCTTCGATAATTTATTTTTATAATGGTTATATAAATCCACTGATTACGATCCTTATTGTTTTCGGTGTCCTTGCCGGCTCTACTTTTGGTTCATTTATAGCAGGTAAACTGGCGGCCAGAAACATTGCTTTTATAATACTTACCGTGTTTTCCATAATAGGAATGCTGATGTTTCTCAGGGCTTTTAATATATTAAATTATTAACAGATTAACCGATTATTCAATATGAACAGAAATTTATATAAAATTTTGACAATCGGACTGGTTATCAGTTTGGCATTTATGATTGCCGGCTTTACTTTTGGTATGTTTAATAATGTAAGCAGGGAAAATATTTTTAAAATTTCAGAAGACAATATTAAACTGGACAAATTTATTTCTGAATTAAAAAACAATAAGGAATTTGATCCATTGCTGCTTTCATCTGTCGGGATATTGATAATGATAGCAATACCTGTTATTTCTGTTTTTTTTGCATTAACCTATTTTTTAATTAAAAAAAATTACAGACTGTTTGTGATATGCATCGGTGTATTGCTTGTTCTTATCTTAAGTGCAATTGCAGGCTTTTTAATCTAGCGGTTTAACCTGTATAGACTTATGCTGATACTATGTTTACAATTTTGCCTTTTTTACTGTTTGCCAGAAATTCAACGACTCCATCAGCTTTTGCAAAAAGAGTATGATCCCTGCCAATACCAACATTTATACCAGGTCTGAATTTGGTGCCTCTTTGCCTTATTATAATATTGCCTGCAACTACTTTTTGGCCACCTGACATCTTGACACCAAGAAACTTGGGTTTGCTGTCCCGTCCGTTTTTGCTGCTTCCGACACCTTTTTTACTTGACATGATTAAACCTCCGCTACTTTGTACTTATCTTTTCCAGATGAAGGAGAGTTAATAGCTGTCTATGTCCGACTTTTCTTTTATATCTCTTCTTTGCCTTAAACTTGAATGCTATTACCTTATCGCCCTTAAACTGTTTTTTAATTGTTGCTTCTATAACAGCTTTCCCGACATTTGGAGAACCAATTTCAATCTTATCACCATCGCTAATCATATTAACTTCAGGTAATTTAATTTTGTCTCCCTCTTTGCCTTCTATTCTTTCAACAACTATGTCTTTATTTTCCTCAACTTTATACTGTTTTCCGCCAGTTGTAATTACAGCGTAAATTTTGGGCCTCCTTAAATTTTCTTCTAAATCTATCGATTTAAATCAACTATTTTTTCTTTTAAAATCGCAAAGGGAAATACTAACATAATTTAAACCAATATGTCAATACTGTTTCCCGGACAAGTTAGCATCTAAAATTTCGTGATAAAAAATAAATTGATAAGCCATGATGGGCATTGAGAAAACCAATCCATCATT
>JAMCQQ010000307.1 GCA_023379515.1 Actinomycetota bacterium | reverse complement strand
ATTATGCGGAGCCGATATCCAGATAATTGCTCCCTATAGGGAAACTTGGTTTAATGTCATAAAATGGCGATTTCATTATGTTGACTGTCCTAAGTTCATCCTCAAACGAGGTTACTGGCAAAGTTCCCCAATAGGGAGCAATTATCTGGATATCGGCTCCGCATAATCTTGATATCTTGCAAAAGACAGAATATGTCATTCTTTCTAAATATAGTGATACCGTGGTTAGATGATAGAGTATTACAGAGTTAAGGTCTTTATTTTCAGCCAATACTCTTAATATAGACCAGTTTACTGAGCAGCAAAGCAGGACGCCTTCAACTCCGCCCTCAAGGGCTCTACTTGCCTTTTCAAGGACTATATCAACCTCATCTGTTATTGAGATTAAATATAGAGTTTTTTTGCCCGTCTTTTCATTCGCTCTTCCTAATGCCTCGGTTATGTATTTTATCCTGTCATCAAAGCTGCAGTTCCAGGTTTCGGTTAATGCCTCATCATCTTTGTAAAGATTTGCACCCCCGAGTGCACTTTGATATGCCTGTTCGGCCATCTGTTTTGCAGTTAATCCCATTTTGGGCTTACATATGCTTAGAAGTAGTGGCCCTTTTTGTTCGCCGACCAGTCTTCTTACTCTATCATCTAACCACGGTATCACTATATTTAGAAAGAATGACATATTCTGTCTTTTGCAAGATATCAAGATTATGCTTAGAAGTAGTGGCCCTTTTTGTTCGCCGACCAGTCTTCTTACTCCATCTATGCCAAATTTTGGTCCCTTATATTCTTTTACAAGATTCTTTGGAAAGTTGATTCCAAGGACTCTACACCTTCCAGGGAACATCAAGACGTTCCCAAAGGGTGACTGAAGCATATTTGGAATGTTATGCGTAAAGGCTCCTATTGGGTATGCAATCTGAACAACTGCGTTTTTTGAGTTCTCGGATTGTGATGGGAGTTCAAAGTATCCGATTATCTTGAAACATAATTTTTCCCTGACTTCCTTGCTCTCTCCTTTGACATCCGCCCAGCTTCCCGTGGCCCCCAGTAGGCCTGCTCTCTGTATCATTGCCAGATGATCCATGAATTCGCCCGGCTGTACTGAGTTTTCAAAGTAGTAGGTGACAATTAGATGGTCATCCAAGCCGATGCTCTCAAGGTCGTTATCAAATATGGTGCTATCGTAGATTTGTTTGAACATGATTTATACCCTCCAATCGTTTTTTATTTATATATCTTATCTACGTGTGAATTTCTTATAATCTATGTAAATATTAGTTCAAACACCATTTAGCCAATTTAAATTAATTATTTAAGATTCTTAACAGCTCTTATTATATTTTCCACATGAGGAAAACAAGAATATTCTAAAATCTTATTGTATGGCATAGGAGTATTAAGACTTGCAACTCTTTTTACGGGTGCATCTAAATAATCAAATGCCTTTTCAATTACCAAAGCACAAATATCAGAACCTATTCCACCTCTTTCACAAGCTTCACTAACTGTAATAAGATGATTGGTTTTTTTTACTGAATTTATAAGGGCATTTTCATCCAATGGAACTAAAGTTCTTGGATCGATTATTTCACAGCTTATACCTTCTTTTTCCAGTTCTTCTGCAGCTTCTAACGCCCTAAGTACCATATTGGAATATGCAAAAATTGTCACATCACTGCCTTCTCTCTTGATATCAGCTTTCCCAAATGGAATTAAATACTCTTCCTCGGGCACTGGTCCTTTATTTATATATATCATTTTATGTTCTATAAAAATTACTGGATCATTGCTTCTAATAGCAGTCTTAAGAAGACCTTTTGCATCGTAGGGAGAAGATGGCATAACCACTTTCAATCCAGGAACATGATAAAACCAGGCTTCTAAGCTCTGAGAATGCTGTGCTCCTAAAAATCTACCAACACCTCCTTGTGTTCTAATTACAAGAGGTACATTCAGGCAATCTCCTGAAATAAATCTAATTTTTGCAGCTTGATTTATGATCTGATCCATCGCTTGAGGAATAAAATCTATAAACATTATCTCTGCTACTGGCCTATAGCCAGTAAGTGCTGCCCCTACACCAGCCCCAATAATGGTTGCTTCTGAAATAGGAGTACACAGCACTCTATCTGGACCATATTTTTCAAGAAGTCCGGTTGTAACCCTAAATGCTCCTCTTGCAGTACCTATATCTTCTCCCAATAAAAATACTTTCTCATCTCTATCCATTTCTTCGATTAAGGCTTCTCTTAGAGCCTCTCTGTATTCGATCTCTCTCATATTTTTCCTTCTTATAATTTGCTCAGCATTAAAAAGATTAAAAACTGCAGATCTAAGCAGTTTATCTTCTATAATTCTTTTATCTTCTCTAAAAATTCATCTAGATCTGGTTCCGCGCTTTCTTCTGCAAAGTGGATAGCGCAATCAATTTTTTTTTCAATTTCGCTTTCTATTTCATCAATGTCTTCTTTAGTTATTATTTTTTCTTTAAGTAATTTATTCTTAAAATTGACAACGGGATCTTTTTCTTTTATATGGTATTCAACTTCTTCTTTTTCTCTATAAATTGCAGGATCATTTACATGATGCCCGAAAAAACGATAAGTTTTTGCTTCAACCAATGAAGAGCCTTCCCCACTCCTAGCTCGTTTAACTGCTTTTTTGACAATAGCATACACTTCAATAACATCACTTCCATCTACTATATATCCAGGAATATCATAGGCATGGCTCCTATCTGCAATATTTTTACAAGCGGTAGAATCCTTCACATTCATTGAATTAGCATATAAATTATTTTCGCAAATAAATATTGCTGGAATTTTATATATAGCAGCCATGTTTAGAGATTCATGGAAAACCCCATTATTTTGAGCCCCATCGCCGAAAAAACATATGGTAACTCTACGTTTGCCCTCCATTTTACAGGTTAAACCTGCCCCTACAGCTATGGGTATACCTCCACCTACAATTCCATTAGCTCCTAATATTCCAAGCTCTGTATCTGCAATATGCATGGAGCCACCTCGACCTTTACAATATCCAGTACTTTTTCCGAACAGTTCAGCCATCATCTTGTTTAAATCTCCACCTTTAGCTATGCAATGACCGTGACCTCTATGTGTAGATGTTATGTAATCTTCTTTATTTATAGCCATACAAGCTCCAACTGCAACTGCCTCTTCACCAATATAAGGATGAAGATACCCTCCAATTTTACCGCTTCGACTATGTTTAATAGTCATTTCCTCAAATCTTCTGACTTCGATTAATCTCCTCAACATTTCGATTTGTAATTTTTTTGATGGTTTATGCATTAATTTCTTCCTGCCTTAAATTATTTTTTCTTCAGTAAATATTTTTTATTCAAATTTGCTAAGTTCTCGTTTTTGATAATTGAAAGAATTAAAATATTATTTATAATATCAAATGATAAAATTCTTAACAAATGATTTTTTATTCATTTTTCAATAAAAAAATTAAAATGTAGAAAACTCTTTTTTAGTCATGTAAAAATAAACGGTTCGATATAAGGAAAATCAAAATGTCTTTGGATATAGTAATCCGCGGTGGCTTGCTGGTGGACGGCAGTGGAAGACGATCTTTTCAGGCAGATATAGGTATTATCAAGGATCGTATCGCAGAGGTTGGAAAAAGTACTGGATATTGTAAAGGT
>JAMCQQ010000306.1 GCA_023379515.1 Actinomycetota bacterium | reverse complement strand
GAAAACAGGGATAGAGTTTTTTGGTCGGCCGGGCATAAGGCTCCTGCTTTGTATGCTGCATTAGGGTTAGCCGGATATTTTGAAATTGATAACATTGTGCTTTTAAGAAAACTATTTTCCGGTTTTGAGGGGCACCCGAACCGGTTTAAACTTCCGGGTATAGAGTCATCATCCGGCTCACTTGGGCAGGGACTTGGCCTGGCGGTGGGATCTGCACTTAATGCAAAAATGGATAAGAAGGGCTATAAAGTTTACTGCATACTGGGCGATGGTGAGCTTGATGAGGGTTCCAACTGGGAAGCCGCAATGAGTGCATCACATTATAAGCTTGATAATCTTATCGCAATAGTTGACAGAAACAAATTACAGATCGATGGTTTTACTTCTGATGTTATGGAGATAGAGCCTCTGGTTTTGAAATGGAAATCATTTGGCTGGCAAGTTTTTGAATGTGATGGCAATAACATAGAGGAACTGATAAAAACTTTTAACGATACCTCTAAAATTAGAGATAAGCCCTGCGTGATAATAGCAGATACAATTAAGGGTAAAAGCATTTCTTATGCAGAAAATATCTGCAGTTATCACGGAATATGTCCCAGGGATGGTGTGAGCGGAAAAGAATCACTGGATACGGCATTAAAAGACATTGGTTGTGATGATTTTAACAAATCAAAAGTTGATATGCTTATAGATAAAGCAGCAGATTATCAAAAAAGAATCGATATTAAAGTGGGTGATGCGATTCCAAAATATTCCAGAAATTACTTCTGGAATTGCAAAGATTCTATGATGGTAAAGATGGACGCGACAAGAAATGGTTTTGGAACAGGTATTGAGAAGGTAGGCGAGGATCCAAAAGTGGTGGCACTTGGTGCAGATATCACTGACTCGATAAAAATGAATTCCTTTTATCAAAATCATCCTGAGAGAAGGAATAGGTTTTTTTCAATGGGAATCGCAGAGGCTAATATGACAGTGGTAGCTGCCGGATTTGCCAAAGAAGGTAAAATTCCGTTTATCGGTTCCTATGGTGTTTTTATAACAGGCAGAAACTGGGATCAACTAAGGACCACGGTTTGTTATAATAATTTTAACGTAAAAATAGTTGATGCTCATGGAGGTGTGTCGGTTGGTCCCGATGGTGCAACCCATCAGGCATTGGAAGATATTTCCAATTTATATTATTTGCCCAATATAAAAATATCCATACCCTCCGATGCAGTTGAAGCAGAAAAAGCAACCATATCAATAAAAGAGATATTTGGTCCTGCAGCAATCAGGCTTGCAAGAGAAGCGAGCCCCGTAATTTCAAGCAAGACGACTCCTTTTAAATTTGGGCAAGCAAATATAATCAGATATAGAGGTAAAAATCATAATTTTATTGATGCATTTGATACTTTTTTATCTTCGGAATATAAATCTGAAAATGAAAATATGTCTATAATTGCAAGCGGTCCCGTAGTTGCAGAAGCTATGCGTGCAGCCTATATCTTGAAAGAAGAATATGGCATTGAAACCCGCGTAATAAATTTACATACCATTAAACCGATAGATGTTTCGGCAATAATTAATTGTGCCAAAGAAACTGCAGTAATAATTACTGTCGAGGAGCATCAGGTCGGAGGAATTGGAAATATTATTGCCGGAGTAATATCAAGAAATAAAGATTTAAATATGCCGTTTTTAATGGATATGGTTGGAATAAACGATAGATTCGGAGAATCCGGTAAACCCTGGGAACTCATGAAAATATTTGGTTTAACTGCAGAGTTTGTTGCAAAAAGGGCTATAGATCTTTATAAAAAATCCGGTTTATTCCATAAATAAAGATTTTATTCTACATAAGGTTTATGCTTATTTCCTATTTTAAGGCTCTGATTATAATTTTAGATGCTAATAATTTTATAAAATTATTGCATAATATTTAAAAATTTTGTATAATATGCAAATGTAAACCAAAAATTTATAAAAAACTTAATAAAATAACAAAATAATTAATTAGAAAATAAAAAATGAAATCTAAATTAAAGGCGGCAGTTATAGGCGGATCAGGATTTACGGGTCTTGAGCTGTTAAAAATATTAAATAAGCATCCGATGATTGAAGTGAGCTTTACAACTTCCAAGACATATGATGGTATGGATATCAGTGATGCATTTCCATCATATTCTGATAGCAGCTGCACATACTCGACTACTGGAAAGCAGAAAAATACCAAAAAATTCCAATCAACAATTATAGAAACGATATCAAAAAATGAACTTTCTAAAACGGATATTATTTTTTTATGTCTGCCGCCGCTGCATTCCATGGAATTTGTAAATAATTATTTACTTGATTTTAAAGGAAAGATTATTGATGTGGGCTCTGATTTCAGGATACATGATCCAGAAGGTTTTAAAACCTGGTATGGAACAGATCACAAAATTAAAAATATTTTATCAGATTTTGTTTATGGCCTTCCGGAAATTTATAAAGAAAAGATAGCCGGTTCCAGACTTATTGCAAATCCCGGATGTTATCCTACATCAATTCTGCTTGCCCTGGCGCCTGTTCTAAGGGACGGGAGCCTTATAATTGATGATATAAACATTGATTCCAAATCAGGAGTTACCGGAGCAGGGCGCAAGGTAAAACCGGAATATATGTTTTGCAGTATTGATGAAAACTTTTTTGCATATTCGGTTTTGGCTCATAGGCACATAGGGGAAATTGAACAGGAAATTGAAAAGCTGGCCAATAAGAATTTCAAAATCAGTTTTACCCCGCATTTGATTCCTGTAAACAGAGGAATATTTACATCGGTATACTGTAAAATTGCACTAAAAAACAAAGAAATTGGCGCTGCCAATTTTGAGCCAGGCAAAATTATCGATAAAATTTTAAGATCATATGAAGAATTCTATAATGGCTCCATCTTTGTAAAGTTTTTAGGTCAGAAAATTCCTCAGTTAAAAGATGTAATTGGTACGAATATGTGCCAGATCGGTGCTGCATTTGATGACAGGACCGGCACCTTAAAGATATTCAGCACGTTAGATAACTTATTAAAAGGTGCAGCCGGACAAGCTGTTCAGAATATGAATATCATGTTTGGATTTAGTGAAGCAGAAGGATTGACCGGATACGGATTGTTTTCATGAATCAAAATTATTTCTTATGCTAATTTTTTAAAACAGGTGAAAAATGAAGAACCAAACGGATAAAGGAAAAATTTCGCAAGAAAAAGAAATTAAGTTTTACAATGACAACGAAAATAAAATAGAAAGTGTTTATTTGAACAAAGCGCAGGTTCTGCTGGAGGCTCTTCCTTATATCAAGGAATATTTTGACAAAATTGTAGTTGTAAAAATCGGCGGCAGCATGATGGAAGATGACATGATAATGCAAAGCGTGTTTGATGATATTATTCTGATGAAATATGTAGGCATGAAGATTGTTCTTGTCCATGGAGGTGGCAAGCAGATTACCGAACTAATGGAAGAGAAAAAAATTAAGGTAGAGTTTGTAGATGGTCTGAGAGTGACAAGCAGGGAAGCCGTCGATGTTGTAAAAATGGTTTTAATCGGAAGCATTAATACAAAAATTGTTTCTATGCTGAATAAACACGGAGATTTAGCAATTGGTTTATCCGGAAATGATGCCAATTTTATCCAATGCAATAAAAAGACTTATAAGAAAAATGGTAAGGAGCTGGATTTGGGATATGTTGGTGAAATCGTTAATATTGATGAAAATTTTATAAACAGGATCTTAAACAATGGATATATTCCTGTGATAGCAACTCTTGGAACTGATGCCGATGGGAATATTTATAATATCAATGCAGATTCCTGTGCCAGTGAAATAGCATTGTCTTTAAAGGCTTTAAAGATGATACTTCTTACCGATGTTGACGGTATTATTATGACGGTGAAAAAAGAAAAGAAACTTATATCAAGGTTAAGCGCAGGCAAATGCATTGAAATGATAGAAAAAGGTGAAATAAGCTCAGGCATGATTCCCAAAGTAAAGGCCTGCATTAATTCTTTAAAGGGCGGGGTTACCAAAATACACATTTTAAACGGTACCACCGAGCACTCGATACTGATTGAAGTTTTCACGGATAAAGGTATCGGAACCATGATAACCATGTAGAAATTAAATAAAATGAAGAAAGAAATACAGGAAAAAAATCAAGTTATAAAAGACGGTAAAAATCTAATGATCTTTAACAAAGGCAGCAAATATATTATGTCCACCTACAACAGGCTTCCTGCCGTTTTTACGAAAGCAAAAATGCAGTATCTCTGGGATGCTGACGACAATAAGTATCTTGATTTTATTGCAGGTTATGGTTGCTTAAATGTCGGTCACAGCAACAAATTTGTGATAAATAGCATTAAAAAGCAGATAGAGAAAATCATACAGTCGTCCAATGTTTATTACAATGAGGCTCAGGTTGAGCTGGCAGAAAAGCTTTGCATGATAACAGAGTTTGGTCAGAAAGTCTTTTTTGCAAACAGCGGTACCGAAGCAATTGAAGGTGCCGTTAAACTTGCAAGAAAATATGCAAGGGAAAAAATTTCACCTCAAAAATATAGAATTATTTCATTTTACAAGTCGTTCCACGGAAGGACCTTGGGTGCACTTTCCGCAACTGCTCAGGAAGAGAAGCAAAAAGTATTTCAACCTCTTCTGGAAGGCTTTGATTATGCAAATTTAAATGATCTGGATTCGGTAATCGGTAAAGTAAACGGCCAAACCTGTGCAATACTAGTTGAACCTATCCAGGGTGAAGGCGGAATAAATGTTACTTCAAAAGAATTTTTAAAAGCTTTAAGAGAATTATGTGATAGGGAAAAAATTTTGCTTATCCTGGATGAAGTACAGACTGGATTTGGAAGAACAGGTAAAATGTTTGCTTATCAGAATTATTGCATTTATCCTGACATTCTTGTCGTCGCAAAAAGTCTTGGCGGAGGTATGCCGATTGGGGCAATAATTTCTACCGATGAGATAAGTTCGGCTTTTACTCCAGGCAGCCACGGTTCAACTTTTGGAGGAAATGCGGCATCATGTGCAGCAGGATGTGCAGTGGTGGACTATTTGTTAAAAAACGGTCTGTCCCACAGGGCCGAAGTGCTGGGGAAATATTTGATATCGAAATTACTGAAACTTAAGAAAAAGCATAATATAATAAAGGATGTCAGAGGAATGGGATTAATGATAGGTGTTGAGCTTACAAAACCGGTGGCTGGAGATATTGTCAAAAATGCTCTGGACGACAAGCTGGTTCTTAATAAGGTTTCAGATTCAATTTTAAGATTTTTACCGACGCTGGTTATAACCCGAAAAAATATCGATTTCTTAATTAATTGGCTGGATAGGAATATCTCAAGATGAAAATCAGGAAAAAAGATTTTTTAACTTTAAAGGATTATTCAAAAGAAGAAATTTTGAACCTGATTAACCTTGCAGCTAAAATAAAAAAAGATAAAAAACTGTATTCTGATTTGCTGAAAAGTAAAAGCATAGCACTTTTATTTGACAAGCCTTCAACAAGAACGAGGTTGTCATTTGAAGCAGGAATAGAGCAGCTTGGCGGAAATTGCATTTATCTGGATGCCGGCACCCTTCAGATAAAAAGAGGAGAAACTATTCAGGACAGTGCCAAAGTTTTTTCAGGATACCTTGACGGTCTTGTTGTAAGAACCTTTAAACAGGAAACAGTTGAAGAATTTGCAAAGAATAGCACAATACCGGTTATTAATGGCTTGACTGATCTGTACCATCCATGCCAGATTTTATCGGATCTGTTTACAATCCGGGAATTTGGAATGCTAAATAAGGATTTAAAATTTACATATGTAGGAGACTGCAATAACGTATCAAACAGTTTGCTGGTTGGTTTTGCAAAGCTTGGAATTGATATGACAATAGGATGTCCTGAAACTTATGAACCATCAGAAGATGTAATAAACTACGTTATGTGTCAGGCAAAAGAAAGCAAAAGCAATATACATATAACCAATGATCCGCTGAAGGCTGTTGAAAATGCTGACATTATATATACTGATGTTTGGATAAGCATGGGAGATGAAGATTCTGAAGAAAAGATTAAAGCACTGACAAAATTCCAGGTAAATTCAAAGCTTGCGCATTATGCCAAACCGGGAGTTAAGATAATGCACTGTCTTCCCGCTCACAGAGAGCAGGAAATAACTTCAGAAATTATGGATGGCAAAAATTCCATAGTATGGCAGCAGGCAGAAAACAGGCTTTACGCTCAAAAGGCGTTGCTGGTTTACCTGTTTTCTTAAATTGGAGGTAAAATTAAGCGACTAATCTAAATTAAATAATTATAAATTTTATAATCAGAGCTAAAATGAGAAGAACTGAAAGACTCAAACTAATAAGAGACCTGATAAAAACAAAAAAAATTAAATCTCAGGAAGAGTTGATAGAAGAATTATCAGCCATCGGATATAATGTAACCCAATCAACTGTTTCAAGGGACATAAAACAATTAAACCTGATCAAGATAAGGAATTCTCTTCAGGAGGAATATTATGGCCTCAGCAGCAAATATCAGATTGACCCTCAGTTCAATATTGGTAAGCTTAAATTTAAATTTAAAGAAAATGTGCTGTCTGTTGATTTGTCAAATAACATAATAGTAATAAAGACAAACTCCGGTGAAGCACAAGGAGTCGCGGCAGTCATAGATGGCTCTAACTTTGAGGAAATTCTGGGTACCGTTGCAGGGGACGATACCATAATATGTGTAGCGAATGATGAAGATAATGCAAAAAAGATATTAAAATTTTTTCAACAATTATAGAAAGTCCGTTAAATTACAGAAAGGAAAAAATATTACAGAAAGGAAAAAATGAGCGGCAAAGTTATTCTTGCATATTCGGGGGGACTTGATACTTCCGTATCGATAAAATGGATCAAAGAAAATTACAAGATGGATGTAATAGCGGCTCTGATTGACTGCGGGCAGCCAGACGACCTGAAAGAGGCTTACCAGAGAGCAATTGATACCGGAGCAAGCAAGGCTTTGATAATAAACGCAAAAGAAGAATTTATAAAAGATTTTATTTTTCCCTCAATAAAGGCAAATTTAAAATATGAAAAGAATTACCCCCTGGCTACTGCGCTTGCCAGGCCGTTGATAGTAAAGAAGCTTGTTGAAGTTGCCAGGAAGGAAGGTGCGAAAGCAATTGCACATGGGTGTACCGCCAAGGGTAATGATCAGGTGAGGTTCGATGTTGGTATAAGAAGTCTTTCTCCGGGACTGCAGATAATAGCACCTCTGCGTGAGTGGAAATTATCCAGGGAAGAAGAAATAGAGTATGCTCAGACTCATGGCATCAAGGTTAATGTCACCAAGAAAAGCCCGTATAGCATTGATGAAAACTTATGGGGCAGGAGTATGGAATGCGGTGTTCTGGAAGATCCATGGATCGAACCTCCGGAGGATATTTATGGGTGGACCAAAATTAAGAAAAGCTCCCAGGAGAGCCAGTATATTGAAATTGGTTTTAACCAGGGTGTTCCCGTGTCTTTAAATGGTAAAAAGAATCAGCCATTAAAAATTATTCAGGAAATCAATGCTGCAGCAGGTTCCTATGGAATCGGAAGAATCGATATGGTTGAAAACAGGCTTATTGGTATTAAATCACGTGAAATCTATGAAGCACCTGCAGCTGTGGTAATTATTGAAGCTCACAGGCAGCTTGAAAGTCTTATTCTGGACAGGGAACTGCTGCATTATAAGTATTTTCTGGAAGAAAAAATGGCCGAGATGGTCTATTACGGACTCTGGTTTACTCCTCTTATGAACTGTTTGAAGAGTTTTATCAATGAAAGCCAGGAGTATGTTTCGGGAAGGATAAAAATAAAGCTTGAATATAAAAATTTTTCAGTTACAGGAAGGGAATCGGAAAATTCACTCTATGATTTCAAACTTGCCACATATGATAAGCAGGATATTTTTGATCCAAAGCATTCGGCAAGTTTTATAAAAGTATGGGGTTACCCGTATGAGATCCTGGGCCTAAAAAAGAGAATGGAAAAAATTTAAAAATGGAAAAAATCTGGAAGGGAAGAATAAGCAGTAATGCTGATATTCTTGCAGAAAAATTTACTTCATCAATTTATATCGATAAAGATCTTTACCTGCAGGATATAATTGGAACTTCGGCACATGTAATTGGGCTGCATAGCATCGGAATACTAAAAACTTCGGAACTCAAAGAAATTTTGAAGGGTTTGAAAAAAATTAAAGTTATGATTGAAGGTGGCAGGCTGCAGTTTGAATCATATGAAGATATTCACAGTCTTGTCGAGTATGAGCTTGCTAAAATTATCGGAGACTTGGCCCTGAAGATACATACAGGCAGGAGCAGGAACGACCAGATAGTGGTCGATGAGTTATTGTTTGTTAAGGAAGCTGTTGTAAAAACAATAAAGCTTCTTGTAGATTTGCAGGAAAGAATACTAAAGATTGCAGAAGATGAAAAAAATACTGTTTTTATTGCATATACCCATATGCAGAAAGCTCAGCCTGTTCTGCTTTCCCATTATCTTCTCTCTTTTTTTGAAAAATTTAAGCGGAATATTTCCGGTTTGTTTTTAAATTTTGAAGAGTGTGAGCTTTTACCATTAGGCGCTGCAGCATGTGTGGGAAGCGGATACGAAATAGACAGGAAACTTCTTGCAAAGGTATTAAAATTTACCGGTCAAGGTTCCAATAGTATGGATATTGTTGCAAGCAGGGATTTTATCATGGATTATATTTATACATGCAGCAAGACAATGCTGAATTTAAGCAGGATTTGCGAAGATCTGATAATTTATGGCACAAATGAATTTTCTTATATAGATATAGACGAATCCTTTTGTACAGGCAGCAGCATAATGCCGCAAAAGAAAAATCCTGACATACTTGAGCTTATCAGGGGTAAAAGTGCCGTAGTTGCCGGAAACTTGACTCAATTCATGATGCTTTTTAAAGGATTGCCTTCAACTTACAACAGCGATATTCAGGAAGATAAAAAAATTTTACTCAATGTATTTGCGGAAACCACTTCAAGCATCGATGTTTTTACAAAGCTGATGGGAAAAATTAAATTTAATCATGAAACAATAAAAAGAAACCTTGGAACTGGTTTTATTGAATCAACTGATTGTGCGGATTATCTTACAAAAAAGGGTGAAAGCTTCAGGAAGGCTCATAATATCACCGGAAAGCTGGTAAGGTATTGCATGGAAAAAGATGTAAAGCTTTCGGAAATGCCACTAACCGTATTAAAGAAATACTCTGCTTATTTTGGCGATGATTTTTATGAAAGCATAAAAATAGAAAGCTGTCTTGAAGCCAAGAAAGTTGACTGCGGCACAAATAAAAAAGCTGTGTTTGATCAAATAAAATCAAACAAAAATGTGCTTTCCGGTTATAAAAAAGACTTAAAAATCTTACTGGGAAAAATTCCTGTTTTTGAAGACATAATATCTGCTTATAAATAAAATATATTTATTTAGAAAAAATTTATGAGTTTTTTAGGAATTGACATAGGTTCAAGATGCATTCTGCAGAAATTATAGGATAATTCTGATACGTGACTGCACCCTTGGATGTGAATTTCCTGAAACAGAGGATGAGATGTTGTTACTGAACTGGGAATCAAATTTATTGAGTGGAACATTGGTTATTCAACAACTTCTGAAGAATTTATCGATAGTTTAAATGGGTTAAAAGGAGGTTATTAATGGAAACTATTGGTTTTATCGGACTGGGAATAATGGGCAAACCGATGGTTAATAATTTAATGAAAGCAGGTAAAAAGCTTCTGGTATATGATATAGATTCAAAGCAAGTAGAAACTGCTTGTGCAGCTATTAATGTTTTATCAGCTTCTTGTGTTATGGAAATTGCCCGAAATTGCAGCATAATTATAACGATGCTACCAAATTCACCTGAAAGCGAAGAAGTAATAATCGGTGAAAAAGGAATTATTCAATTTGCTAAGGCAGGTACTATTGTTATAGATATGAGCTCTATTGACCCAACGGTTTCAATAAAAATTGGTAAAAAATTATTGGAAAAGGGAATAGAATTTCTGGATGCCCCTGTATCAGGAGGGGAACCAAAAGCAATAGATGGAACTCTTTCAATCATGGTAGGAGGGAAAAAAGAAGTCTTTGAAAAAATTTTACCACTCTTTAGAGTCATGGGTCAGACATATACTTTAGTTGGAGAAATAGGTTCAGGAAATTTTACCAAATTATCTAATCAGATAATTGTTGCACTGAATATTGCGGCTGTCTCTGAGGCTTTGATTCTTGCCAAAAAGGCAGGACTTTCACCAACGACTGTCTTTAAAGCAATAAAAAATGGTCTGGCCGGAAGTGCAGTTTTAGATAATAAGGCACCAAAAATGATAGTAAGAGATTTTAAACCAGGATTCAAAATTAAGCTTCATCAAAAGGATTTGCAAAATGTTTTAAATGCAGGAGAAAAATTGAATTTGTCTTTACCATTTACAGCACAGGTTCTTGAAATATTAAAATCTTTATCTTCTTCCGGCAAAGGTGAAGAAGACCATAGTGCAATCCTGAAATATTTTGAGAATATATCGGGGGTGGAAGTCAGCGAGTAAGAGTGTCATATAAATTATTGATATAAAAACTTTACTGGGAAAAATTCCTGTTTTTGAAGACATATTATCTGCTTATATCTAATTTTTATTTTCACTCTTATTTTTATTAATTTATCTATAAATTATGAGCAACGAAA
>JAMCQQ010000305.1 GCA_023379515.1 Actinomycetota bacterium | reverse complement strand
TTAAGCGGGCATGGTTCCTCCTTAGGGAGGAGAGCTGAGCCTGAAACTGAGCTGGCTTTTACTCGCCGGGGAAAAGCCTGCGTGTTTTTGAAATACCCATCATGGCTCTTAAAATTTTCCTTTATTGCTATCACGAAATTTTAGATGCTTTCTTTCTTTATATATCCATTTTCCATATACCATTTGGCAGTAAGGTGGATTCCTGTCTTTAAGTCAACTCTGGGATTATATCCCAGGATCCTTTTAGCCTTCCCGATACTGAAAGCTCTGTTTTTTTTATAAAATGCCATTCTTCTCCTATAAATTGGCGGTTCTTTTTTTATTTTCAGTTTTGTATAAATAAATTCCACCGCTGCAGCCGCGACTTCAAAAGGCAGGTAAGGTACATGAAGTTTGGGAGGCGGCACTTCGAATTCTGCTGCTATCAGCTTAGAAAGTTCATTCAATGTTGTATATCTTTCACCGCCAATTATAAAAACTTCACCAACAGCTTCTTCCTTACTGGAGCAAAGAAGGAAAGCATCTACCAGATCGTCTATATAGACCATATGAAAAAGAGCTTTGCCGTTTCCAAAAAAAAGGAATTTTTTTTCTGCGATCATCTTAAATATTTTAAGCAGTCTCATGTCCTGAGGACCATAAATTGCACAAGGTCTTATTACGGATGCCGGAAGGTTTTTTTCTTTTGCATAACTTATTACTTCAAATTCCGCTGCGCACTTGGATTGCTGGTACACATCATCGGGGCAGGCTGTAACCGTTTCATCTGCAGGAGGATTTTTTACAGAGCTCACTATTCCTATCGTACTGCAGTATACAAGTCTTTTGATATTGTATTTCAAAGCAGCATCCAGGATATTTTTTGTTCCATTGAAATTAACTTTCCAGTATTCACTATCCGGCAGATTGGCCTGCCTGTAAGCGGCAGCAATATGGAAAACAATATCTGCCCCTTTGACGGCTTCAAATACGCTTTCTTTATCTTTTATATCTCCTGTAACAATTTCAGCTCCCATCTGAGCCAAAAAATCTGTTTTGCTGCCGGGACGTGCGAGTACGCGCATCTGATGGTTCAGGCTGCTGAGTTTTTTTACCAGATTGCTCCCGGTAAAACCTGTCCCTCCGGTTACCAAAGTTTTTATGATTTTCTCCATATTTTAATTTTTCCTTAATTTTTTCTCATACTGTCTTTTAAAAAAACTTTCAGATATTCTTTGGGTATGCCTGCAGCAGTCTGGCGCCAGATCCTGTCACAGTTATTGCAGGGGCTTATGCCTTCAATGGTCTTATTTTTAAAGTTCGTTCTCATCCTGGACATGATTTCGTTGTTGAATATATCTCTAATCGAGTTCCTGGATGCATCTCCTACCGGAATTTCGCATTCAAAGTCCTGGGGACAAAGATAAACTTTTCCGTCATAAGAAATTGTAAGAGAATACCATGGGAAAGTGCATGGAATTATTTTAGACCTGGATTTGTCTATTTTCCCGATACCTTCTATCTCAAGAAGTCCGCCCCAATTATGAGGTTTCCTGATAACTATCTTATCCAGAGGAAGATTTTCAAATTTTTTTATAAAATTGTTTTTCTGTATTTCAAAATCGTCCCTGGATAAATTTTCATCAAATTCCATGATCTGGACAATTGTAAAAGGAGTCTTGGATTTCAGCTCTTTCTTCAATTTTAAAAAAGTTATTATGTTATCAAGAGTCTTTTCAAAGCTTGCGCCAATCCTGTTTTTCTCATATGTATCTTTTGTGTAGCCATCAAATGAAAAAGAAATCAGATTTAATCCTGCTTTTATTATTTCCCGGCTCAAGTTTTCATTAAGCAGAACAGCATTGGTATGTATCCTGGTTTTTATTCCCCTGCTGTTTGCATATTTTATCATATCCACGATTCTGGGATTGAGCAGGGGCTCACCTCTGTGAAAAAGATTCACGTCAAAAACATACTGCCAGACATCATTTATTATTTTCTTATAGAGGTCAAAATCCATATCTCCCTTGAGAGATGGGTCAATATCCTTATTTACGCAAAGACGGCATGCCAGGTTGCACCTGCCGGATGTTTCGATCCATAATCTTATCGGCAGGTAATTGCATTTTTTTGTCCTGGAAATATAAGAAAAATATATTTTTGGAAGGCTGAGAAAGTACCTTATTTTTTTCATTTATTTGTCTATTATTTCCCTTATAACATATGTAGATTTACCGGTGCCTTCATGATAAGTCCTCATCATGATTTCACCAAGTAACCCCATAGTTATCAGCTGGATTCCTATGAATATCATAAATATTGATAAGATAAATAAAGGCCGGGACGAAAGAGGCTGGTTAAAAAAGAGCCTTTCAACTATAAGATAGACCGTTATTATAAAACCTGTAAGACTGGTAAATACACCGACAAGTCCGAAAATTTGCATGGGTTTTTTTGAATAGGTCAGTAAAAACTTAATTGTAATAATATCAAGGATAACTCTGATTGTTCTTGAGATCCCATATTTGGCTTTGCCAAATTTTCTTGCGCGGTGATTTACAGAGACTTCTGCTACCTTTACTCCCATCCAGCTTGCAATTGCAGGAATATATCTATGCATCTCTCCGTAAAGTTCGATATTCTCCAACACTTCTTTTCTATATGCTTTTAAGGTGCAGCCATAATCATGAAGCCGGACCCTGAATAAAACAGAAATAATCTTATTAGCGACAGTGGAAGGAAATCTCCTTGAAGCCTTATCTCTTCTGTTTTTTCTCCATCCGCTTACTATGTCATAACCCTCATCCATTTTTTTAAGGATTTTAGGAATATCTTCAGGATCATTCTGAAGATCCGCGTCAAGAGTTATTATTATATCACCGCTTGCAAAATCAAATCCTGCACGCATTGCCGGAGTCTGACCGAAGTTCCTTCTGAATTTTATTACCTTAAAATGATTATTCTTTTCATGCAACTGCCGCAGCTTATTATAAGTATCATCTTTGCTGCCGTCGTCTACAAGGATAACTTCATAATTTCTGCCCAGTTTTGAGAGAACGGGCTC
>JAMCQQ010000304.1 GCA_023379515.1 Actinomycetota bacterium | reverse complement strand
ATCCCTACGTTGGCAATGATTGGGAGACTAATTTTTGGAAAACTTTTGAAGCTGACTTTGAAAAAGCAAATCCTGATGCTGATTTAGTAATTGAGTGGGTGCCATGGGAAGGTTTCTGGCAAAAAACGGTAGCAGCGGCAGAAGCAGGCAATCTTCCTGATTTAACTCAGGCAGGGGATTCACATGTGTTTCCTTTTGTTCCTGATGGTCTTGTTCTGCAATTAGATGATGTACTTGCTGACCTTGGGGGACCTGATAGTTTTTCTCCACTCCTGAAAAATTATCAATCTGATGGTAAAACATGGATGTTGCCATACGTGGAGTCAGCAGAATTATTCTATTATAATAAAGAAATGTTAAAAAATGCTGGTTTTGATAACCCGCCAAATGACTGGGATGAAATGATAAAAATAGCACAGGCTATTACCGATCCTGCAAAAGAGGTATATGGGATGGGTCTTGATTATAGTGCCAGCAATGCAACTGAACAATACTTTACAGGCTATAGAATAGCTGCTGGTGGTCATTTACTTGATAAGGATGGAAATGTAGTTCTTAATAGCCCGGAAACATTGCATGCGTTACAGGTATATACTGATATAGGGCTCAAGTATAAAGTATTGTTCAGTTGCATTGCTGCTATATCTGGTTATGAATCCATATCTACTCCTCTTATTGCAATGTTTGGAGAAGAGCAGATTGCTATGATGGAATTTAATATGATAGGACTGCAGCAAATTAAAACCCAATACCCTGATACGTTTGCAAAAACAGGGTTAACCCTGCTTCCGGCAGATCCTTTAACCGGTGTGCATGGTGCATGGGCATCACTGGGTACAATTAATGGTTTTAGTACCACAAAGTATCCGGATTTAGTTAAAGCTGCCATCAAAATGTACTTTGAACCAAAACGTCATGCTGAATGGGTTTTCGGTACCGGTTTTATTCCAGGATATAAGCCTGCCTGGGATGCATGGGAAAGCATGGGTAATAAAATAGAAGATTACATGACATTAGCGCTGGAACAGCAAAAAACCAGTAACCGTGGCTTTGATCCGGATCCGGGCAATCCAAAAAATGGTGCTGCCTGGGAAGCTTTTATTCAGGCAAATATGGTTCAGGATGTAGTTGTTAAAGGAATGGCTCCTGAGGAAGCTTTAAAAAATGCACAGGCAAAATACGAAGAAATCTATAAAAAATAATGCTTTATTTAATTAGTGTTTAAATATAGCATTATTAATTAGTAATTGTGGAGCTCTTAAAAAAGCTCCACAATTAAATTAACAATATGATAATTTTATTTGTTAAAAATTTCTGTAATTAATAAATCAGGGTTTAAAAATGTTAAAAAATAATTTATTTGGATGGCAGACAAGAAAAAAGATTTTTCCTTATGCACTTATGCTTCCTGCAATCGTTATAATATTTACGATTATAATATATCCTATATTTCGCGGGATATTTCTATCATTTACAGATAAGTTTCTAACAGAGAGGGCCTATAACCTGGTAGGAGTTTATCAGTATTTAAGACTTTTTAAGGATCCTGATTTTTGGCAAGCCTTAAAGAATTCAATAATATGGTCAATAATTGGAGTTGGTGGACAATTATTGGTAGGATTTGGCATGGCATATCTGCTGACACGGCGTCTTAAAGGTGAAAAAATATTTAGAGCTTTTTTCTTAATTCCATGGACAATAGCGACAATATCAACGAGTATCATTTTTATGTGGCTGTACAATCCGATGTATGGGTTTCTAAATTATTATGCTAAACTTCTGGGTTTACATGGCAAAATATTATTCCTGGCAAATACTAAATTAGCTTTGTTGTCTGTAAGTATTCCGCTTATATGGCGAGCATTTCCTTTTGTTATGCTGGTATTTATTGCAGGCATAGAATCTCTTGAAGAAGAAGTATTTGAAGCTGCTTCAGTTGATGGGGCCACTGCCTGGCATAAGTTCAGATATATTACCTTACCTTTACTCAGGCCAATAATCAAGCTTATGGCAATAATATTATTTCTCTGGACTTTTACATCATTTGATTTCGTTTGGGTAATGACCAAGGGCGGTCCGGGTGGTGCAACACAGCTTCTGAGTACATTAAGCTATCATTATGCAATCAGAAGTTCTAATTTAGGTTATGGTTCTGCGATTGGAGTGGTTATTTTTATCGTTCTTGTTATTGTTTCGATATTTTATATCAGGTCGCTTAGAAGAGATTAGGTAAAAAAATATTTCATAATAATTATTATCTGGCATTTACCGGTTTATTAAGGTTTATTTTGTTTAATATTTAAGGATAAAAAGATGAAACATACCAGTAAAATAACAATTTATAAGATAATAGGTTATTTTATCATTGCTGTTGCTTTAATTATTACATTTTACCCGATAGTAGTAGCATTAGTTACTTCTTTTAAACCAAAGACGGAGATTTTAACTTATCCTCCCACTCTTATGATTAAAAATCCCACCCTTGAGGGTTACAAATCAATTCTTTTTAACAGAAATTTTTTAAAGTACGGATTAAACTCTCTGATAATATCCTTATCTACTACTTTTTTTAGCGTTTCTGTGGGGTCTTTGGCAGCTTACGCTCTGTCCCGATATAGATTTTTCGGGGACAGATTTATTTCTCAATCAGTGCGAGGATAAGTTAAAA
>JAMCQQ010000303.1 GCA_023379515.1 Actinomycetota bacterium | reverse complement strand
AAAGGATACAAAGAATTTAAAAGTGAAATTATTGTAGTTGATGACGCTTCAACAGATAATTCAGTATTAAGTATTAAGAAGTATGTATCAAGTATAAGAAGTAAAGATTTAACTATCAAGATTCTGTGATTTCCTTTTGGAACGATTATACCTCTAAAATTATAATTTGTAATATAAATTTTTGTTTCCTTACCGTCTATTGTCGCATGCCAGGAAGGATAATAACTATCTGTTAAAACTAAAAATCCGTCTCTGTCATTTTTTGTTTCTAAAACTACTTGATTATCTTTATAACTTGTGATTTCAACACTTCCTACACCCCAAGTGTCTTTAAATAATTTTTTTTCAGTAACTTCTTCAACAATTGCTCTTGAATTAAATTGATAATTAACATCAAAAAACGCATTTATTGCTTCTTGTTTTGAGTTTGCAATAAGAGTGTTATTTACAAAAAATGCTCTTGGCAATGCACTTGAATTTTCATAAACTTTTATTACCCCATCTGTAAAAACGAGGTCTAATTTACTGTCTTTCCTATCTTCTAAGCTTATGATATATTTTGCACCCAACATATCAGAAATTCTAGAAAGTGGATCTTGAGGAGTAATAATTCTGTTAAAACCAAAAGGGGGTTTTATATCCGGCACTCCTCTTCCGGATGCTGCCATTAACTCCCCGAATCTTTGAAGATACAAAGGATCATAACCATCAAGAGTCTGTAGCTTGTACATAACAGAAAAGTTTGGTGGCATAATTCTTGAGTCAACTGACATAATTCTAAATTGTGCTTTTTGATTTTGTAAAAAGTTTGTAACTTGAGTAGAAGGATATAAATATTCATTATTTGTAAAAGGTGTAAATTTCCACCCAAACCTAAAAAGATCAAATACAGTTATTATGATTAATAATAATAAAGAAGCATTAATTACATTAATATTAAATATTTTCTCTTTCTTATTGGCTATTAAAAATAATAAAACTAAAGATACTGCAATAAATAAGATCGTCGGTAGAATAAGGTTTTGCTTTGCTACCATTAAATTTTCCGAAGAGATAATATTTCCATTAAATCCAATTACAAACAACCAAAAAGCAGCAATAATAAAAGAAAATAATATTAAAACAGATAAAAGTAATTTTTTGTTTTTTAGTTTTATAAAATAGTCTAACCCAAAAGCAGCTAGTATACTTAATGCAAAATCTGCTAAAAATATAAGCCTTGTAGGTTGCGCTGTTGAAACAAAAGGAATTTCAAATTTAAATGGTATTTTTGCAATAAGAGTTGGAAGCGCAAAAATAAGAGAGATAAAAAATACTGTTCCAAAAAATAATGTTTTTTTGTCTTTTCTGAAAAAAATTGCAAAAATAGCAAATATTAGAGGTAAAATCCCAATGTAACCAATGAATTCAGCATAATTCCATATTCCATAATAATTAAGTGTTGAAGGATTTCCAAAGAAATCTGGAGCAATAAACTGAACTAGATTTTGCCAGGGAATAAACCATCCGGCTTCTCTAAAACCTACCAAGTCAACATCTCTTGCAGACAGTGTTATAAACTGAATTGTTGGATACCATTGAACAGCAGTAAATATAAAAAATAAAATATAAAAAATAAAAAATATAAATAAAAATTTAACTATTTTCCCATATTGAAACCATCTTGTAATCAGATAAATAAGAGAGATTATAAATAAATAGAAAAATGTCTGTAAATGCCCGGCGAAAAAAGATGAAGTTAGAGAAAAAAGGAAAATCATCGGCCAAACTAAAAATTTGAAATTTGAAATTTGTCCGCCCTGAACAAGTCCGAAGGGAAATTTGAAATTATTTTTTTGGATTATTATTTTATCTATTGAGAGCAAAATCAGCGGCAACCAAACGCCGGTATGAAGAATTGTTCCCCATTCAAGCCAGGCAATAGAAAATCCTGAAAAAGAAAAAGCAATCGCCCCCAACAAACTTGCAAATTTATTCAGTTTTAAATTATTTAAATAAAGGTATAAAAATATTCCGGCAAGAAGAGGTTGTAGAAAAATAAGAATACTCCAGGAAATTGCAAAAGGTAAGATAAAAAATAAGACGTTCAAAGGATAAAGGGCAGCTGACTGAAAATTAGCAAGAAGCGGTGTTCCGGCAAAATTATACGGATTCCAAAGCGGCAAATTTCCTTCTTTTTCGGACTTAATAGACAAATTTTTCCATGGATATTGCTGTCTTACAGGATCTGTTATCAAAAAGTTTTTATAAGGTAAACCGTTGGGATTTGTCTTAAAATACGCATCCCTGAAAGGATAATAAAGACCAACGATTGTATCCGAGGGAATAGGTAATAATCCTTTAAAGAAAAATTGCCAAAAAAATATTAAACAGAGGACAAGTAAAACTAATGCTGGTAAAAACGTTTTAATTTTTATCGTTCTGATGATTCGAATCATAGTATCAAAATGCTTTATGTTTTTTCTTGTTTTCTTTTTCAATTTCTTTTTTTAAATATCTCCAAACCTCTCCTCCCTTAGCCGAAGCGGCGGGCGCAGAAATTAATTTCTTAATCATATTACCAAAAAATTCATCAAGCTGTTCTTCTGTCTTTATACGTTCTAAAACAATTCTATAACCACCCCTTCCGTGATTTAACGATGTGCTAACCGATGAAATTGTTCCCAAGCTAACCCTAAGAGTATTGCTTATAGTTCTATATTGATATCCTTTCATCAAAAGAAATGCAATGGCCAGACGTTTCGCTAACATTATTTTTTCTACAGGGGTAAATAAATCTTCTGCAAGAGAATATGATTCTTCTTTATCTTTTATTCTTACCAGTGTTTTAATAAGAATTTCGAATATTCTATCTGCGATTTCTTTTTTAATTGGATATTTAGAAACTTGCGACATATCTGTTCTAATGATTCGAATCATCGAATCAAAGAATTTATATTGCTACAGAATTTATTGGTTGTAAAAAGCTGAGATTTTGCAATAGCTTTTACCGAAATTGTCTCAATCAATCTTTCGTTTCGTATTAACTTTGTCGTCTTATCCAGAAGCTCTTTTTCCGTATTAAATAAAAATCCATCTTCTCCATCGCTTACAATTTCTTTTTGTCCCCCCGCATTTATTACTACGGGTACACACCCTGCGCCCATTGCCTCTACGGTTGATATTCCAAAATGTTCTGCAAATTCGGGATGCATTTCCAAATTCTCGCCAAAACCTGAAGCATGCCAATAGATTTTTGCTTTTGAATAAGTTTCCCAAAGTTCATCGTTTGATTTGTTTAGCAAAAATTCTATCGGAAAACCTTCTGCATTCTTTTTTAATTGTTCAAAAATCTGAAATTCTTCATCTCTAACACTTGTTGCAATTATAAGCTTCCAATTTGTTAAACCCCTTTTTATCATATGTTTAAAAACATCTACCAATAACCCCTGTTTTTTATAGTCTCCTACTCCAACTCTTTTTCCGTTTAAAAGAGTAGTTACGTCCCTTACCCTGAATCTCCCAACATTAAGAATAATATTTTCTTTTTTTATATTCTTAGCCTTTATATCGACCGGTGGATATAAAACAAGGCTATTAATATTAAACTCTTTATCAACAAAGCTTTTTGTGAATTTTGAATTACAAAATACTGCGTTAATTTTTTTTAATTTCACTCTGTTTTTTAAACTTGGTGAAACAAATGGTAGAGGTTGCTGAATATGAAGAAATGTTTTTTTAGATAAAGTTACCGGAATGCTTCCGTCGCTTAGTAAAATTAATATATCGTAGTCTTTAGTTTTTGCTAATCGTTTTAGCCTTGAATAGGTAGGAGAAAAAATGTTTGGTACGATATTAATGCTTGATAAATCTATAGAAAATCTTTCTAAAAGCGTATCAATATCTTTTTTATTATCCCAAAATACAGATACTTGATGTTTTTTAGATAAACACTCGGCGATAGTCATCATGTATTTCTCTCCACCGCCTAAATCATCAAGATACGGATCATATATTCCTATTCTCATACGTTTATTTTATCAATTATCAACTTAAGTTGCATGACACAAATACTTGATATATAATTTACCTAATGGATTTTAATTCACTTTCACAAATTCCAACAACTTGGTTTTTTGCTTTGTATCTTTGGTCTATTCTTTGGAAAGGTCTGGCTTTATGGAAGGCTGCCGGATTAAAGCAAAGGAATTGGTTTGTCGGACTACTCGTACTTAATACGGTAGGTATCTTGGATATTGCTTATCTTTTTTTCTTTGCAAAAAAGAAAATGACCCTTAAAGAACTCAAATTCTGGGAAACTAAATAATCTTATTTTTTAATT
>JAMCQQ010000302.1 GCA_023379515.1 Actinomycetota bacterium | reverse complement strand
TATGTCATCTACCTACACAAATTATTTGATAGTGAAGGCGGGAAATCCGGTTGTCACTTTTTTACTTACAGTCTTTAAAGGAATCATGCCTCACTTCGACTATTTCCAGTTAAAAGATGCCGTCGTCCATGGTTATCAGATATCGCCTGTTTATGTGCTGACCGTTGCTTTTTACGGAATCATGTATCTCTGGCTTCTTCTAACTTTAACCTACCTGGTATTTGCAAGGAAGGACCTTTAATGATTAGGATAATTAAATTATCTTTTTTCATTTTTATAATTTTGATGTTAAGTGCAGTTCCTGTTTGCTCTGCCCAATGCTCCGGCTTCATTTCGGCAAACCCGGTTTTTGCAACTACCGGAATGCCTGCGCCAACTGTGACTTCTAAACCAGAGCCGGAGATATCCAAGCCTAAAGGCGCCCATGAGTATCATCATCATGGAAGCAGTGAGGCAGCAGGCAGTGAATCCTTTGATGAGTTTTTTGAGACAGAATACGAAAATCAGCCATGGAGAATAGACATATTCCCGGGGAATCTTTTCTGGGCTGGCATTGCCATGCTTATATTTAATGCCGGCATGGCTCTTGCCCTCTGGGAAATGAAAAAGAAAAAAAGAGGAAAAGCGGATAATCAGTTATGAAGAAGCACATTATTATAGCAATTTTAATAATTGCCGTTCTTACGATTATCAATCCGGTAATCGAAAAGAACAGGGTCTATATCGTTAAGGGAAAAGAAATAACGAAAGAATTCACTCCTTCTGATCTTATCATGGAGCTTCTGGGCAGTTTTAGAACTACGGCGGCTTCATATCTCTGGATAACCGTTGAGCATTACCATCATGAATACGAGAGGGCTGGCGGCAGTTGGAAAAAGAATATTACCTTTATGCCCTTAATAAAGCTGATTACAACTCTTGACCCTCATTTTGCCGCAGCTTATGATTTCGGAGGCTATCAGCTTGCCGTTAACCTTCATAAAGTGCGGGAAGGCATGGATTTTTTAAATGAAGGACTGAGGAATAACCCGGATAGTTATGAACTTAACTTTACCATGGGTTATATTTATTTCTTTGTGCTAAAGGATTATCAAGCCTCGTACAATTATCTTGCAAAAGCTGTAAAATTTACAGAAGATAAAGTTAACCGTAAGAATGCCCTGGATCTTATGGCGCACGATATGGACCTTCTAGGCAGGTACCGAGAGGCTCTTTATATATACTCGATTATTCTTAATACATACCCTGAATACAACACAATAACTGCTTTTCAGATGAAAAGGCTTAAAGAAAAGATAAAGAAGATGGAAGAGAAAAGGTAAAGGGAGAAGAACGCTGAGTTGTAGAAAAAAAATATTTACCGGACTTTTTATATTCTTAATAATGTTTCCTGGAGGCGGTATTATGAGCGCTATAAAAGGGATTGACGGAAAAGATTATTACCCTTCAACTCCAGCACCGTGCAAAATAGAAAAAAAAGATTCTGCGCCATCCGGAGCACCAGACAAAGACTCATTCCTGAAAAGCTCGCCGCCCTTAAGCCCCTCGATATACAGGCTGATTACATCGCAGATTAGAAAAACTGATTCTCTTATTGCACAGGCATCTGCCCATCCGGCAGAAGCTGCAGAGGCAAAAGATAAGGCAGGAGAGCCTCAAAGATACCTTAATATTTTCTGGAATCAGCATCAGCCTTATTACAAAGACGAAGCAAGCGACAGCTTCACCCAGCCCTGGGTAAGGCTTCATGCCGCCAAAGATTATTACGATATGGCTGCCATCCTTGAGAACTACCCGAATGTTCATGTAACGATAAATCTTTCAGCATCTCTTTTAAGACAGCTTGATGAATATGTGGATAAACTGCATGATTTTGCCGATATTGAAAGCCCGCACAGGGGCGGCTTAAAATATTATCCCGAAGGGCATACGGACAGATATTTAGATTTGCTTTTAAAACCGGTTGAGAAATGGGAAAAAGATGATAAGGAATTTGCCCTGAATAATTTCTTTAATGCCGACTATAATGCCCAGATAAAGCCATTTGACGGCTACCGGTACCTTTATGAGAAGCGGAATAAAGGTATTCCCTTTACCGGACAGGATTACAAAGATTTGAAAGTCTGGTTTAATCTTGCCTGGTTTGACCATATTTTTCAAAGCGGTGATGTAAAACTTATAGGTGATAAAATTGACGGCACTCCAATGGAGCCTCCGGAATCAGTAACATCAATTGATGATCTGATAAAAAAAGGCGGCGCTGCAGGTTACGGCAATGCAAACTTTTCGGAGGAAGATGCAAAAAGCATAGCTCGAGCTCCCACTGTAAATCAACTGGATGATCCTTCATAAAAATTGACGGTGTTGTTGTCTTAATACTGCCTGAAGGATCATTTAACTTTGTGTAGAGGGCATTCAGAAAATCGTTGCCGTCATTTTTGTAGTTTGTCCAGCAATTTTCCCCGTCTGCCATGTTGGTAACCAGAACGTCTTCAGTCATTGGAACGCCGTGCCAGTGCTGCCATGATTTTGCCCTGTTTATGAAATCTGAAGCAGCATCAGAGCCGTCCATTTTTCCGTTGACGGCGCCGTAATCAAAGCCGATCCTGTCATGCATGGATCTAAATACAATACTCATTGCGTCAGTATTGTCAGTTTTCCCGCCTGGCCCGTCTTTATCAATAAAAGTTTTGTCCGTGTCAATCCTGTACATCAATCCGTTATCGCCTACATGGCCCGATCTTAATGCAACTTCATCACCGGTGCCAATCCATTTTATGCCGTTTTTCTGGAACGATGATATAACATCTTCCGAAACCGCACCTTCACCGGGCCACATTCCTTTCGGATAACGGCCGAATTCTTTTTTGTAATACTCTGCTCCCTTTGCAACCTGGGCATAAGCATCTTCCGGAGCCTTTAACGTTTCAGCGGGAAGGGGCATGCCGGGATTTGCTTCTTTTGCCTCCGATGAGTCATAAATAAGAGGCAGAATTGGATGGTAAAACGGCGTGGTAACAACTTCCACCTGAGGATTTCCATCCGGAGAAATTTTGTTCTGCATATGTCGGTGAACCGGCACAACATATTTCATGATTTTATACTGCTCAAGAGCTATGCTTTTTGCATCTTCCTCCGAAAAGTTTGCATTGCCGTAACCTGCAGCGCCGCCTTTTTTTATCAGATCATCAATTGATGTTACTGATTCCGGAGGCAAAAGAAGCA
>JAMCQQ010000301.1 GCA_023379515.1 Actinomycetota bacterium | reverse complement strand
ATGTAAAGTGGAGGGGTATCAAAATGCTTAAAAGAAATCTAAAAATAGGATTTATGACAATAGGCGCACCTGATCATATTAAACTCAAAGATAGTAAATTTGGAATAAACTATTATAACAACCAATTAATTTTTAAAGTAAAAAAATGCCCCGAACGTAGGCTTAAGGCAAACATTATATAATTGATAAGACTCGTGGGCAATGTAGGAAGTGTGTCTGGAAGTAAGATAATTTAAGAAAATTTATCAATAAAAATTTTGGAGTGGAGGTGATTATTATTAGGATTTAAAATTATAATTTATTATTAAAAGAAAACAAATTAATTATGAGAGGGGGGTGGGTAAGAATAAAAAGAATGAGATTTGCCAACATGTATTTTTAAAAGGTACACACGTTTAACAAATCTCGGTGGAATTTTACTAAAAAAATATCAAAAAGTAAAATTAAAAGTAGGAGATAAAAAATGAAAAAGTCATTATCAAAATTGATTGTATTTCTACTATGTATAATAATGGTCAGTACTTTTAGCTTTATTGGTTGTAAAAAAGCAGCAACTGCAACAGAGTCAACGGTTGTTGCTGAGGAAACAACCTCTGTTGAGAAAACCACAACTATGAAAGAAACAACTGATACGGAAACTACAACAGCTGGAAAAAAGTTCGAAGGTGTTACAATAAAGGCACTTCTAGTGGGAGGCCCAGAGTATGAACCATGGTGGGCAAAAGTGACTGCTGAGTTTGAGCAGAAGACTGGGATAAAGGTTAAGTATGATACACTTATATGGGAAGAACTAATGAAGAAAGAGATAACCCTTTCAGCTGCCAAAAGTAGTGAATATGATGTGTACAGCACACATCATGCTCAAATAGGTGCTTTCTTAAATAGTTTTGCACCATTAAACTCTTACCTTGCTGGTGATGAGAAGGATTTCCCTGCTGAACAGGTAGCACCTGCTGTTTTAGAAAATGGGGACATAATTGCTTTACCAAAGCACACTGATGCTCGTATACTTTATTATAGAACTGATCTATTTGATGTAGCCGGGGTCAAACCTCCAAAAACATGGGATGAGTTGATTCAGGTAGCTCAGAAACTCAATAAACCACCTGATCAATATGGCTTTGTTATAACTGGTCGTGGAGATCCTTTCCTCAGGCAGTACTCAGATTTGCTTTGGGAATGGGGTGGAGATTTTATAGGTAAGGATATGAAGCCAACCTTCAATAGTCCGGAAGGTATTGCAGCACTTCAGTTTTATGTAGATATAATTAATAAATATAAAATTGTACCGAGTGATGCAGCTGGATATGGTTGGGAAGAACCGTCTCGTTTATTTGCTCAAGGTAAAATTGCCATGGTGGAGGATTGGCCAGGCTTGCTTGGAATGTACAACGACCCAAAAACATCTCAGATTGTGGGGAAATTCTCTTTTGCACCTTTACCAGCAGGACCTAAGACAAATATCACAACTGCTGCTTCTCACATGATGGCAATAAATAAATATTCTACTCAGAAAGATGCCGCATGGGAATTCGTTAAATATCTACTATCAAAGGAAGTACTGATAGAAAATTATAAGTTCAATGGTCAAGTTGTCACAAGGACATCAGCATTACAGGAAATAGTTAATACAGCAGTAAGTCCTGATAAGGAAAGACTTGCAGCACTTCTGGCAGCCATTTCAACTGGAAGGACTTGGCCTGTTTTCCCAGAATGGAATGAAGTTGCTCCCGCTATATGGAATGAAGGACAGGCGGCTTTAATACTGGAAAAAACACCTGAACAAGCATTGTCAGATGCAGAAACTGCTGTTATAGAAATTTTACAACGTGCGGGATATATTAAGTAGAAATAAGTAGTAAGTAGTTCTTAGTTAATGAGACTTAGGCCAGGGAGGTGATTATGCCAACAGAACTTGTCAAGCAGAAGGGGAGAGATTTTAGACAAAGTACCAAGAGGTTTTCATTCTTGAGTGAACGATATACTCCATACTGGTTAGTTCTACTTGCAATTATTACAATAGCAGCAATTCTGATTTATCCGCTTATGTATTCACTTTACTTAAGCTTTATGGATATGAATCTGGGCAGGGGTACTAATTTTTTTGTCGGGTTTGAGAACTATTCCTATGCATTATTTGAAGACCCAGTATTTCACAAAGTGTTAGGAAATAATATGGTCTTTATGGTATTTTCATTGACGCTGGAACTCCTATTGGGATTTGCAATTGCCTTACTACTGAACCATCCCTTTAGAGGACGTAAATATGTTAGGGTTTTATTCCTTCTTCCTATGCTTGCAGCTCCTGTTCTTGTCGGCACTAACTTTCGTTGGATTTTTAATGAACAATTCGGATTATTAAATGCTATATTGCGAGTATTTAATTTGCAGGGTGTAGCATGGCTGGTAAAATCTCCCTGGCCAATGGCTTCTATAATAGTTGCTGAGGTTTGGCAGTACACGCCATTTACAACGTTGCTCTTTTTAGCAGGTTTGCAGTCTTTACCCGATACACCTTTTGAAGCAGCTAAAATAGATGGAGCATCTTGGTGGCAACAGCTTAGATATATAACCATACCATTACTTGTTCCAATAATTTCCATTACTGCTATTCTTCGAATAATCGATATATTTCGTGTATTTGATATTGTCTATGTCATGACACTTGGTGGTCCAGCGCGCGCAACTGATCTTCTGCCAACTTACACATATGAGGTAGCTTTTAGCCAGGCGCGTTTTGGTTATGCATCGGCAATATCATGGATAACATTATTGATATCTTTGGTTTTTTTAATTCCATTTATCAAGAGTGTACTTGCTCGTTCATTTGAATGAGAAACTTTTTTAAAAAAAGATAAATATTATTTAATGAAAAGAACTTTTTTAAATTTATTAATTAGAATATTATTTTATATTAGTACATTCGGATTATTATTTGTAACTTTGATACCAATTATTTGGTTAGTTTTAACATCATTTAAACCGGAAACAGCAGTTTTTGCTACACCACCTCAGTGGATTCCTAAAAATGTTACATTCTCTAATTATACTGAAGCCTTTAAACAATATTCAGTAGGACGACAATTTATAAACTCCATGGGTGTAAGCCTCTCAGTTGTTATACTGAATATACTTATTGGGACACCAGCTGGTTATGCTTTTGCCAGGTTCAGATTTAAAGGGGATAATGCTTTTTTTATTATTCTATTATTAGTGCGTATGATTCCAATGATATCAGTTCTTCTGCCACTTTTTATTATGTTTTCAGCATTGCACCTTTTAGATACCTGGACAGCACTTATTCTGGTCCATACTGCAGCTAAATTACCTGTAACAATCTGGCTTATGAGGGGATTCTTTCGTGAGATACCCCGGGAAATTGAGGAGTCTGCAAAGATTGATGGTTGTTCTATTTTGCAGACATTAAGAAGAGTAGCCTTTCCTCTTGCTGCTCCAGGTGTTGGAGCTGCAGCAATCATGGCCTTTATTTTTACATGGAATGATCTTATTACCGCCACAATACTAACGTCTACAGATGCTGCAAGGCCGATGACTGTAGGTCTAATGAATTTTGTTATGCAATTTCGTATCGCCTGGGGTCCTATGACTGCTGCTGGCACCCTTATGCTTATTCCCGCAGTGATATTTTGTATATGGGCAGAAAGATATCTGGTACGTGGGTTAACATTTGGAGCAGTAAAAGGTTAACATAATTGGTCTGGGATGGAATTTTCAGATTTTTTTTCTTTTGTGAAAATGATTTTTAAAAATACTGCAGAAAAATAATAATTTTGAGCTTAAATTTGAATGAGAAAAGCAGAAGATGCAGAATTGCTGCAAACTAAATGGAAGCATCTATTATTTCGGGATGACTGAAAAATATTAAAATTTTTTTAAACATAAGTCTATTTTAAATTATTATAAAAACTATAGATATCGCAATTGACGGCGGGGTTTCTATTGATAATATTGAAAGCTTTAAAGAATATGGTGCTAATTTTTTTGTTTTGGGAAATTCTGTTTTACCCGTAGATGGGAAAAAGATAAAAGAACAAATCAATATAATAAAAAATATTTTAAATAAGAATTAATAAGTTAAAAAATATAAAAAAATAATAAAGGTTGGAGTTTAATGAACGGAAGAGAAAGATTTTTCACAACTCTTAGAAAAGAAGAACCAGATTTTGTACCAATTATAGATTTAAAAGTTGATAAAGGAGTAA
>JAMCQQ010000300.1:5179-5714 GCA_023379515.1 Actinomycetota bacterium | reverse complement strand
CCGTTGAGTCTTTTCTTTATTTCCAGTGTTGCGTTATAGATAAGATCCGTGTAATAATTTATTTTGCAAATACCATTTTCAATTGCTCTCTTAAAAACTGCATCAGACAAACCTGAACCTCCATGTAAAACAAGAGGTGTATCAATAGCATTTCTTATTTCTGAAATCCTATTAAAATTAATTTTTACAGGCTCTTTTACAATTCCGTGAACGTTGCCGACAGCTATTGCTACAGCATCTACCCCTGTTTCCTCAATGAATCTTTTAACATCAGATACTGTAGAAATTTTATTTTCGTTATTTAATTTTGGAAGCTCATCCGTTTCACCAAGACCACCGACAATCCCGATTTCTCCTTCTACGGAAACTCCCAGACTATGTGCAGTTCTTACAATTTCTTTAGTAATTTTAATATTATCTTTAAATGATAACCTGGAACCATCAAACATAACCGTTGTGCAACCAGCTTTGATAGCTCTCATTACTGAATCGAAATTAAAACCATGATCTAAACCTACTGGCAACAGACCCGCCG
>JAMCQQ010000300.1:0-5169 GCA_023379515.1 Actinomycetota bacterium | reverse complement strand
AAACATTGTTTATTTTTAAATATTTATCGAGACCATCAGATATTTGAATAATAACCGGTGACTTTCTCTCATTAGCAGCATCAATAACTGCCTCAGCAAAATGAAAATACGGCGGGTCTGTTGCCAGTATTGCATATTTTCCCTCCTGTGCATTTTTCAACAATTCTTTTAAATTTACCAATGCCAATTTTTTATACCTCCATCTTAAAATCTAAAAAATAAGAATTTATAATTTATTTAATCTTAAATAAAAATCATCCAAAACTTCAATCAGCTCTTTAAACAGGTGAGCGAATTTTCTATAATTTTCTCCCCTAAAAGAATCAGGATAAAATTTTTTATCAATTTTAGTAAAACCTTCAAGTTTTTTATTTATATCTTCAATATGATTAATTGATTTTGCAGCTATAATTGCCGAACCCAATGTAGCAAATTCTTCATTTCTGTATCTGATAAATTCAATATTAAATACATCTGCAAATATTTGATTCCAAACATCACTCTTTGCTCCACCACCGATAACTATTCCCTCCCCAAAATCATAGCCCTCTTTTTCTAACGCGCTTTTAATTATTAAAAAATCCAGGTACCTGCTATAAGCAATTGATTCTAAAATTGATCTATATAAATGTTCTTTTTTATGAGTAAGATTTAAACCAACCCATGCACCTTTTATATAAGGCTTATATGGCTGTAGAATTCCCTCAAAGTAGGGAATAAATAACAATTTATTGGAAGTTGCAGGAACTTGAGATGCATTTTCATCCAGCATAGAAAAACTTGTATTGTTATTTTCAGAGAAAATTTCTTGAAACCAAAAATGACTTCTGCCGCTTAAATCATAATTTTGTAAAAATTTAAGATCCTTATTTACTGAATACAAATTGGGAAACATCAAATTTGAAATATAATGCATGCCAGATGTTGATATAATTATTGTATTGGCAGTGCCTAAAAGTAAAGCTATTTTACCGGGTTCATTGATACCTGCGCCTAAAAGTGTAGCACTTCCATCACCTGAACCTGCAGCAATTGGTATCCCTGATTTCAGATTACATATTCGTGCAACCTCTTTATCTAAATATCCAATAACATCAAATGGGCCAACTATTTTTGGCAACTTTACCATATCAATCCCAAATTTTCTGCAAAGGTCGCCAGACCACGTTAGTTCTTTCGAATCCGCCAGACCAGACCAGCATAAATATGTGAAATCCATGAAAGCGTCATCAGCTTTCAACCTGGATAATCTTCCAGCGACATATCCTGCAGGTTGAACAAACTTTTGAATCCTTTTTGAAGTTTTTCTATCATTTAACCAATATAAAATTTTTCCCCCATATGTTGATAAGCACCCGACTTTTTCATAAATCAACTTTGCGTTTTCGATATTCAATAAATCATTATATTTTTGAGATCTGTGATTAATCACCATGTCATATTTAATAACGTGCCGGAAATTTTTATCTACGGCTAATATTCCACCCATTTGTCCATCTATCGAAATTCCTGAAATTAAACTGGGATCAAGATTTGAAGACAAAATACAATCTTTTATACATTGCATAGTTAGATCGTAAAACTCTTCAGGTTCCTGAAAACAATTACCAACATCATCAACTTGCAATTTCAGTATTTTTTCACTATATGCAATTTTTTTGGATTGATCTAAATTATAAATTGCTACTTTTAGGTATGTTGTGCCAATATCAATTCCAAGAAAATATTTTTTACTCAAATTTTTTCCTTACAATTTTTAAATCTTTAAAAAAACAGCTAAATAAAAACTTGCTCAATTTTTAACCATCTGCATAACTTTGATAAAAGATTTTTATTGCTAAAATAGCTAAACGCATAATGATGCTCAAATCCATTTATTAATATTAAATCAATCGTTTCCTGTATATCTCTTCCAATCTCTATTTCAAGCGTGTTGCCTCTGATGATATTTGGTTTGTCAATACCTTTTCCCTCTGCATAAAACATCTTGTATTGATTTCTATTTTTATTATCTTCCCTCAGTCTCATAATACTGCATTTACCTGTTTTTAAAGGAAATTCTATAGCAATTCCTTCATGGGATGCACTGATTGACTGTTTACAATACTCTCTTGTGTAACCATCTCTACACATCTTTGTTGGACATGCACCACAATGAAATATTAAGAAAGAATTTTTATTAAAATTAAAATCCGCAATATCCATCAAGCTGGAAACACCATTATTGAGAAGACCCATTATAAGCATGGAGACAGTACCTAACATATCGCCTTCGCAGCCACAATAAATCCCATGGTCACCTAAAGCACTTACAACTGAGCATGGTACAATATTAAGAGAATACCACCAGTCAGGCCAGCATTTAATTGACAGTGCCGTTAAATTAAATCTAGTTGCCATATCTCTCAGACCTAAATAAAGTTTTGTGGAATTTTCTATAAATGGGTTTATCTCAGAATTCTTAATAGGGTAGATATCTTTAGCAGCATTTGAAATTTCTTTTTCAGGGATTTTATTTATATAATGGAGTACCTCGGCTATGTCAAAAAACTCTACTTCGATACCAAAAGAAGCGCGCAATGACAGTTCATCAAAATTGCTGTCATAATAACCTGGTACTCTTGATCCTATTGCTCCTATTTTTATTCTATTTAATTTTTTCTTTATCTCAAAAATCTTTATAAGATCGCCCAAATCTATATTCAGCTTTTCATCTCCGGGTAAACCATAAACATAATCGTATGGGATCCCCAATTTGTTTAGATGAGAGGCATGCATATTTACACCACACCAGGAATTTCTTTGCAAACCTATACCTTCTGCCAATTCCGGTTCCGGAAGAGCCCATAGCACTACGGTGCAGTTCTGAGATTTTGCCAAAGACACTGGTACCTGCCCAAACCCAAAACTAACTGACTGTATTATAACCAAGTCAAATTTTATCTTACCCCAGCTATCTAATAAATTTATTAACTTTTGCTTGCCATTATCATCATCCAATAAAACTTCTTCATTACAGATCAATTTGTTTTTTCCTATCAATTTAGTTACATACTCTTTTGATTTTTTAAATAACTCAATATTTGCCTGGGAATTAAGTAAAGCCGAACCGATACCAATAAATCCTATAATTAAACTTGTCATTATTTCCTTTCTTTTTGATTTCTTATTTATTTAATTAAAATATCAGCTCTTAAAATATTTTTTCCTTTACATTCAACTTTGACTAAAGGCCATTTATCATCCAAAGAAATCAGATTGTTTCCTGTTTTACCAACAATAAAGGTATCTTCTGATTTAAATCCGGTAATAGAGGGATTCCATGCAATTGCATGATTTTCTTCAATATCTGATGTATTTTTAAAAGTTGTCAGAAAATAGCGCCCTTCGTAGCCTATTGGACCTCCCTGATGATGCTTCTTCCATTCATCCCTATATCCAAGTTTATTATAATTGGCAGCCGATCTTTCCAGTATCTCACTATATTTGACCCCAGGCCTTGAGTTTAATATCATATCGGCATCTATATAAATAGTATCCTCTCTAATTTTTTCTAAATTAGCACTTAACGCTCCAAAATGAACAAATCTTGTAATTGCAACTATCAAACCCCACTTTTCTGCTCCAACTACTGCCATTATATATTTTTCAATCTTTTTAGTTGTCGCTATTGCTAAACAATTATTAAAAATTCTATCATCTGAACCAACCAAAATGACCAATGGCATTACTCCATTGGATATTAAATGATTTGATAAAACACCTTGTACTTCAAGTTCAGTCATACCTTGATTTATATTAAAACAGACTTGAGTCATACATTTAGATACTATTTGCCCCAATTCAATATATCGGATTATTTCCTGTTCTGTTAACTCAAACTTTAAGTAATTAAAATCATTTTCTACAATATTCAATCCTTCAACTACCAGATAATCCTGTACAATTTTTTTAAGACCTGTGACTTTTTTTAGTGATTCTTTTAAACCATCTGGACTAAACCAATCATAAATAACCTTTTCAATAGGAAAAAAAATATTTAATTCTTCAGATATCATTCTTTCGATTTCAATATTTGTTGTAATTAAGTAAAAAATATCTTTATAAAATAGAATTGAAGACGCACCTGATTGAAATGCGTCCATAATCTTATTTCTATATCCGCAGGTTATCCATGAATAATTTGACCTTTTTGTCATTAAAATTCCATCAAGGCTTTTGGATTCAAGATATTCTATAAGCCTTATTTTTTTTAATGTAAATTCTTTATTAAAGTTTGATTCTTCCATTTCTTATTTTATGTTAATAGGATAATTGCCATATTCCAGAACTTTACTAAGTACAAACATGTAAGTATCTTTTGAAATTCCTGAATGAACTACATTGCTGGTACTAAATATATAACCTCCACCGGGAGCTATAAATTTTATCAATTTCTTTATTTCATCATCTATTTCTTTTTTATTTCCTTTGATAAGCAAATCTCCAACATCAAGATTTCCAATTAAAGCAATCTTATTCCCGAATTTCTTTTTTATCTCAAAAATATCCATTCCTGCAGAAGATTCTATAGAGTGGTATCCATCAATTCCGACCTCATTTACAAGGGTATCCAATATTTGATTGGTGTTTCCGTCATAATGCTTGATATAAGGAATGTTATTTATATGGCAATAGCTGACAATCCTTTTCAGATAAGGTGATATAAATCTTTGGAATTGTTTCGGTGAAATGATAGGACCATACTTTGAGCAAATATCATTTGCACCAATGATTCCGTCAACTCCTGCATTGATTTGTTCTTTCAGCATCAGGATAACTCCCTCAGTTGTAATATCCATAAATTTCTCGATTAATTCAGGCTCCAAAATTATACTCTCTAAAAATAGTTCGGTATGAGGTGAAGAGGATGGGAAAAGAACATCCGCATATCCTAAAATAAATAAATCCTGCCACTTTTTATTACCTAATACCTTACATAATGTATTTATTCCTAATTTGAACTTATCATCAAAAGTGAAATTTATACTTTTTTTTTCTAAATATTTTACATACCTTCGTAATTCATTTAGCCCATTCTCTTTTATGGAATCGTTTGTTTGAAAAAAGAAATCATTTTTTTCATCATAAAAACATTCACTCCAAAATCCTTCTTCTCCAATTATTCTA
>JAMCQQ010000299.1:854-3133 GCA_023379515.1 Actinomycetota bacterium | reverse complement strand
TCCGCACTGTTATCGGGAAACTTTTTGCCGAGGAACTGTTCGGCTGCAATTATTACTTCTCTCTGCATGAACTCAATACAGTAAAGGCTTATCCCGAAGTTCTGGTTGAAGTTTCCAATGCGCAGGAAGTATCAAAAATAATGAAATATGCCTGTGATAATGATATTCCGGTAGTTGCAAGAGGTTCAGGAACAGGCCTTGTGGGAAGCTCAGTCCCTCTCCACGGCGGAATCATGATCAATATGACAAAAATGAATAAGATCCTTGAGATTGATGATGAAAATCTTACTCTTACTGTAGAACCCGGAGTTCTTCTGATGGAAATTGCCAAATATGTTGAAGACCATGATTTATTTTATCCGCCGGATCCCGGTGAAATTTCCGCTACCATTGGAGGAAATATAAGCACCAATGCCGGAGGCATGAGAGCAGTAAAATACGGGGTTACAAGAGACTATGTTATGGGACTTGAACTTGTTCTTCCCAACGGAACAATAATAAATGTCGGCGGCAAAGTTGTTAAGGACAGCTCAGGTTATAGCATACTTGACCTGATTTGCGGTTCCGAGGGTACACTTGCAATAATAACAAAAGCAATATTGAAACTGCTTCCTCTTCCGAAAAAGGTTATAAGCCTTCTTGTTCCTTTTCCCAATCTTGATACAGCAATCGGTACTGTTCCAAAAATAATAAAGGCAAAAAAAATTCCTACTGCTATTGAGTTCATGCAGAGAGAAGTAATAATTGCAGCCGAACAGTTCCTCGGCAAAAAGTTTCCCGATAACAGTGCGGATGCATATCTTCTTTTAACCTTTGATGGCAATACAAAAGAAGAAATAGAAAAAGATTATGAAGTGGTTGCAAACATCTGTTTAAGTGAAGGTGCATATGATGTTTTCATAACAGATACTGATGAAAGAAAAGAAGCGGTATGGTCTGCAAGAAAGGCATTTCTTGAAGCTGTAAAAGCATCTACCACCGAAATGGATGAATGCGATGTTGTCGTACCAAGAAACAAAGTTGCCGAATTCATAAAATATACGGACAGCCTTCAAAAAGAGTTCAATATAAGAATCAGGAGTTTTGGTCATGCCGGAGATGGAAATCTGCATGTCTACGTATTAAAAGACAATCTTGACGATAAGGTATGGAAGGAAAAACTGGCAGCGGTGTTCGATAAGATGTACGGTAAGGCCGAAAAACTTGGCGGTCTGGTTTCCGGCGAGCATGGAATCGGTTATGCAAAAAAGGAATTTATCTCCGAACAATACGGCAGAGAATATATGGAGTTAATGCTTCAAATAAAGCTGGCATTTGACCCTAAAAATATTCTTAATCCAGGTAAAATCTGCGAAGGTTGATTGCTGTATTAAATTTGAAATATCGGCAATATCCATATAAAATTATGTTTTCTTCCTGAAATATTAATATTTTAAATTTTATATATGAGCAGCAAAAAGAGGCCTAAAAATCCATATACAACAACATCGGTGGTTTTTCTTATATTAACAATCATGTTTATATTGATAATATTTTTACCATCCATCCTGAATATAGACATGATGAGATGGGGGTTTGGTATTGCCTTCATTTCCTTTTTTATTGCCCTGTCTTTTGCTATTACTTCGGGTGTTTATGCCTCAATGGCCAGAAGATTAAATATGGTTTTTTCTGAAGCCAACATACTTGCTCATTGGGAATACAGCCAGGAAGAATGGAGCAGATATTCCAAAGAGGAATTCAAAAAACAAAAATCCGAAAAATGGGGTATTTTTATTACGATAGCTGTTATTACAATAGTAGTCGGAGGAATCTTTACTCTGACTCATAAAGATGCATGGAAAGTACTGTCTGCTGTGCTCATTGGCTTGCTTGTTCTTCTTGCCATAATTGCGTTTATAATTCCCAGAATCAAGTATTCCAGGGATAGAAGAAATATTAATCCTGAAGTTTATATAAGCTTAAATGGAATTTATATTGCCGGAGAATTTCATCTATGGAATTTCTTATCTTCAAAACTCGAGAATATAACTTTTGATGAAAATGAAATGCTTATCATTGTAAAATATTCTTATATGACAAGAACAGGTGTAAGTTATGCAGACGCAAGAATACCTGTCTCCTTATCAAAACTTGAAGAGGCAAAAATCGTAGCCGAAGGTAGAGAAAAATATGCCTGCCCCCAAAACAAATCCAAAATCATATCCATGACCGCTGTTGCGGACTTCGTACATGGTGACATTATTCTTGAAAAGGGAAATGATAAAGGTAACCGGAGC
>JAMCQQ010000299.1:0-844 GCA_023379515.1 Actinomycetota bacterium | reverse complement strand
AAATGCTTATCATTGTAAAATATTCTTATATGACAAGAACAGGTGTAAGTTATGCAGACGCAAGAATACCTGTCTCCTTATCAAAACTTGAAGAGGCAAAAATCGTAGTCGAAAAGTTGAGAAAGATTTAAATATAAACTTTAAAAGACAGCCCCTCCTTCATGAAAACAGATGGTGCCGTAAAAATATTATTTCTGCAATTATTCTGGAAAATAATGCTAAAATAATAAAATATTGAAAAAAATAGTAAGGAGTTTACCGGATGATAAGAAAAAATATAATTATCATGCTTTCAGTTATTATTTGTGCGGTCTTGGTTACGATAATACTTGCATCATGTGCTGCCGGGCCAAACACAGCCCGGATGGTTCCAAATGAAAAAGGAAATGTCGCCGGATTCTGGCGCGGTGTATGGCATGGACTGATTGCTCCGGTTACCTTTATCATTTCCCTTTTCAAGAATAATGTCACCATGTACGAAGTCCGCAACAGCGGTCATGGATATGATTTTGGATTTGTTTTGGGGGCAGGCATATTTTTCTCTACCTTCGGCTACGATTTTTGCCTCTTCAAGTTTTGATAAGGAGACAGGTATTCTTGCGTCTGCATAACTTACACCTGTTCTTGTCATATAAGAATATTTTACAATGATAAGCATTTCATTTTCATCAAAAGTTATATTCTCGAGTTTTGAAGATAAGAAATTCCATAGATGAAATTCTCCGGCAATATAAATTCCATTTAAGCTTATATAAACTTCAGGATTAATATTTCTTCTATCCCTGGAATACTTGATTCTGGGAATTATAAACGCAATTATGGCAAGAAGAACAAGCAAGCCAAT
>JAMCQQ010000298.1 GCA_023379515.1 Actinomycetota bacterium | reverse complement strand
TCCTGTATTTGAATTAATCGGTAATCATCCATGGAGAGCTATTTTATTCCCGTCAGCATTTCTCGAAGAGTCTTCGGAGCCTCGTCTTTTTTTCTTTGTTCCTCTTTCTTTTCCACCTTTTTAGCAATGTATTGTTTTGCCGTTTCCTGCTTTTTCTGGAATTTCTGGATTCTGGATGCCGTATCTACAAATCTTTGTTCTCCGGTGTAAAACGGATGGCATTTACTGCATAATTCCACATGAATAACCTCTTGCGTCGAACCGATTGTGAACCTGTTCCCGCAAGCGCATATAACTTGAGCCTTCTCAAAATATGTCGGATGAATATTCGCTTTCATTGTATTCTATATTTTACCAAATATATGGATTTGTCGCAATAGAGCTTGTTAAAGTGGTTTACTTGCCATGTCGAATATGAGTTGCTTGAATACCGTTCTCGGGGCTACAAGGGGATAAACGTCCCGTTCGAGATGTAAATTTCTAATTAAAGCAATAAAAGAGTGTTCAAGCCCTGTTGGAAATTCTCGAGTACCTTCATCTGTCTTAATGTCTATGCCCACCATTGCGCCTCGCTCTGAAGTTGCTATACCTATTTTTCGGCTGGCATCTTCAGCTATGTAAAATAGTTTTACGTTTGTGTGGTTTCCTCCTATGGCCTTTGCAATTTGACCTGTGCTTTTCTCCAGGAATAAATATCTTAAAAGATTCGTATATTCGAAAGGCTCAAGATTTAAACCGGCTGTTCCTATTACGTGTTCGCCTGCAGTTGTTATTACGCCGCCAAAATGCATCAGCCCTTCAACAGTTTTTGTTGCTCTATCGAGCGTATCATATGTTTTATTTTTGGCTTGGCGGGGTATACAGGACAGAGTTTCTATATGATTATAGATTCCCTCCATGCCGACATATCCTCTACAGATAATTTGCATTCTTCCGGAGGATTCATTTTGCTGGTATATTGTCATTCCCTCTTTGCTCACGAATATGATAATATCAAACTATATCAAATGATACAAGTTGTAGAAAACTTACTTTTTAAGAATTTTTGCCGGAGAGATGTTTTATTAGCGTGTGGTATGGAAGGCGTCCTTCTGCAAAAAAGAGCCCGAGAAATATAAGAATTGCTCCAAGGGCAAAAGAAGTGGTTATTTTCTCCGAAAGTATTAAAACCGCGGCAACAGTTGAGGCAATAGGATCCAGATAAAAGAAAAAACCGGCTTTTGAAGCATCTATTTTGGAAAGACCCCATTGCCAAAGACAATAAGCGCTTAAGGAAGAGAAGAATATTCCATAAATAATTCCTAAAATTACGGTATTGGAAAGATTGTTAACCCAGGTTAAATTATAAGTTGTTTCATAAATAAAAGCGGGAAGAAAACTTAACGCTCCAATTGCAAAGGCGTAAAATGTAATAACAGACGGGGAGTACTTTTTAAATAACTTTTTACTGAAAATTTCGTAGATAACAAAGGAGAACATAGACAGTAAAAGTATAAAATCACCTACGGGGGATAGGGATACTCCATTTTTTGTTATGTCATGACCAATAATTATACCTATGCCCGAAATGCCTATTATTGCTCCAAAAACCAGTCTTTTTTTAATTTTTTCCTTTAGGAAAAATATGGCAAAAAGAATAGTAAAAATAGGAAGAGTGGAAATTATTATGCCTGCGTTTAGAGCTGTTGTTAAAGTAAGGCCCAGAAAAAAGAATGAAATATTAAATGTTATGCCTGAACATGCGCAAAGAGTAAGTACGGGAAGATCTTCTTTATTTATTTTTAGTTTTTTATAAACAAATGGTAAAAGTATTAACGAAGCAAAGAAAAATCTTGTGAAAGCAAGAGTAAAAAGAGGGACGGTAAGAAGGGTGTACTTCATTATCGGTCCCGTTGCTCCCCAAATAGTTGAGGCGGCAAGTAGGGCAAATATTGCCAGATGTCTTTTATTCATGGGCAGTATCCTATCTTAGTTCCGCGATTATTTCTTCCAGGGATGTAGTTTTCTGTTCTCTCGTATTCATGTTGCGAAGCGTAACAACGTTTTTTTCCGCTTCTTCCTGTCCGATTATTAAAACGTATGGAATTTGTTTTTGATTAGCGTATTTTAATTGTTTATCAAGCGGTGCTTTTTCGTCAAGATAAAGTTCGGTTGATATATTATTTGATTGGAGTTGTGAGCTAATTTCGATAGACTTTTCTTTAAACTGGGGACTAAAAATTGTGACCAGAGCTTTTGTTATCGATAAATCATCCGGAAAAAGTTTAAGCTCTGCCATTGCGTCTATCAATCTGTCAAATCCGAAAGCAAAGCCAACTGCCGAAATATCACGCCCGGTGAACATTCCGATTAAATTATTATATCTGCCTCCTCCACAGACAGAACCTGCAGTGTAACCATCAATTTCTATCTCAAAAATCATACCGGTATAGTAATTAAGACCCCGGGCCAATGTTGGAGAAAATTCAAACTTTGATTTATCGATCCCCAGTTTTTCAAGATTATAGAAAACTTCTTTTAACCGATCGGTCGGGTTAACTTGTATAATGTTTTTTAATATTTCTCTTGATTCTTCATTGGTAAATTCCCTTGTTAGCTCTTTTAAAACTCCGTCTTCTCCGATTTTTTTGAGTTTATCCAAAGATCTGAAAATGAAAGGAACTTTTTCCGACGGAATATCAAAACCTGTTTTTTGAATCAATAGTGCATTAGGCGCAGTATCGAAATAACTATAGTAGGTCACATTATTGACGTGTCCATAAATATCGTTGTCTCTCCATCTTGTTTCTAAACTACTGAAATGTTTGAAATTAGATCTACTTTCTTTAATTTTCTCTGGAGGTTTATGTGAACTTGTTGAAGATAAATTACAAATTTGAAGATCTTTTTCCAAAGAATCAAAGCAGTTAGTTGATAATTTTCCAAATTGATGATAATGGGAAATAGAATTCAAACTTAATTTTGGAGTAAGATGATTTTTTAAAATGAGTAATCGATTAT
>JAMCQQ010000297.1 GCA_023379515.1 Actinomycetota bacterium | reverse complement strand
GGACATACAATGATGGAGCCGATGGATAGAATTCACGAAACGAGAACACATTTATTAGAACAAATTGCTGTTATGCTTGGCGGAAGAGCAGCAGAAAATTTGGTTTTTAAAGAAATGACAACCGGGGCGTCTGACGATATCGCCAAAGCAACAGAAGTAGCAAGAACAATGGTTGTTGAATACGGCATGAGTGATTTAGGTCCGATAAATTTAGACGGAGACAGAAGAAATCCATATGAGCAATCACAAGTTTCACCAGCTATGGCTTCTAAAATCGATGAGCAGGTTAAAAAAATTACAGACGAAGCTTATAAAAAATCTTTAGAAATTTTAAGGAAACTTCGAAGTAAATTAGATGTTTTAGCAGAAGAACTTTTGAAAAAAGAAACCATAGAATCGGAAGAATTTGAAAGAATCGTTGGCGCAAAACCTGTTCTTGCCTCCACTAAAGCATAAGTTTATTGACATTAAACTTCGTTTTTGAGATAGTCGTTATATAATTCAAGCAAGACATTTTTCTAAAAAAGAAGCTATAAGTTTTGGTTTTAAAATTGCTAGAGAAAATATTTCTTTCTTCTTTAGCATTTTTGTCGTTTGGGCTTTTGTGACATTTATTTCTTCAGCGGTTCAGAGCTCTCTTAATGTAAACAGGCAGTTTTTTCTTTCGTTTATTTTTAGCCTTTTGATGTGGGTTATTAATTCTATAATTGCAATGGGAATTATTAATATTAGTCTTAAGTTTGTTGAAGGTAAAACCCCGAAGCTAAAAGACATTTATTATACTAAAAATTTATTTAATTTTATTCTTGCTTCAATATTAAGAAACTTTATTATAATTTTTGGTTTTATTTTATTTATAATCCCGGGAATTATCTTTGCTATAAAACTTCAATACAGTGAATATTTAATAGTAGATAAAAAACTTGATGCAGTCTCTTCAATTAAAAAAAGCTGGGAAATGACAAAAGGTGTTAAATGGAATTTATTTTTATTCGGAATTTTACTGGGCCTAATAAATGTTTTAGGTATTCTGGCGCTTTTAGTCGGGCTTTTAATAACCGTTCCGCTTACTTCTATTGCAAACGCTTACGTTTACAGAAAGCTTTACTCCCAAATGCACCTTAAATAAGCTATAATCCTTAGTATGAATTCCGTTAAAGATCGATATTATTATGTTTATGTGCTTCAAAGTTTGAAAAATAATAAATGGTATACGGGTTATACGAATGACTTACGCAAGCGTTTCAATCAGCATCAAGAAAATTTATCAACTTATACAAAAGGAAGCGGCCCATTCAACCTGATGATATACTATGAAGCATCATTGCATGAGGAGGATGCACAGGCGAGAGAAAAGTATCTCAAAAGTGGAATGGGAAAGAGATACCTTAAAAACAGATTAAAACTCTCGCTATCTTTAACAGGATGAAAAAATTAGTATTAATCGATGGCAATGCGATTCTTCATAGGGCTTTTCATGCGCTCCCCCCTTTAAATAACAAAGATGGAGTACCGACAAATGCGGTTTACGGATTTTTTTCCATGCTTTTTAAAATCATCGGGGATTTAAAACCTGAATATTTAATAGTATGTTTTGATAAAAAAGCACCCACCTTTAGGAAACAAATGTATGTAGGGTATCAGGCAAAAAGACCGACTATGTCGGACGACCTAATTCCCCAAATAGAACTCGTTCACAAAGCTTTGGACAGAGCTAAGATACAACATTTTGAAATAGACGGCTACGAAGCAGATGATTTAATCGGTACAATTGCTAAAGAGGCTGTTAAAAAAGATACTCAAGTAATAATTTTGTCAGGAGACAGGGATTTATTGCAGCTTGTTAACTCGCATGTTTTAATGCTTGCTCCAATTATTGGTATAACAAAAATGACTTTGTTTGATGAAGAAAAGGTTAAAGAAAAATATGGTTTAAAACCTTCGCAACTTGTCGATTACAAAGCTTTGGTGGGTGATGCGTCGGATAATTACCCGGGAGTTACGGGCATTGGACCAAAAACAGCAAGTTCACTTTTACAAAAATATGAAACTTTTGAAAATTTGTACGCGCACCTTTCAGAATTACCCGATAAAATTGCACTAAAATTGGCAACCGATGCAGAACAGGCAAGCTTAGCAAAAAAACTGGCAACCATTTTAAAAGATGCGCCGCTTAAATTAGAACTTGAAAAGTCAACGTTAAATAAAATAGATGAAGAAGCTTTAAAAAAATATTTAGAAAGTTTAGGATTTAGCGGTTTATTAAAAAGGATGCCTAAAATACATGAAGTAAGGTCTGTTAAAGTTTCAGAAGATAAAAAAGAAGAAAGCAATCAGTTGAATTTGTTATAAACAATTTATTGTTACATTGCTCAATCGCTAAATTATTAATAATCTAACAATAAAATAATATAGCAATTAGTAGATTTATGAAGATAGCAATTGTTCATGATTATATTAAGGAATTTGGTGGGGCAGAGAGAGTCTTGGAAGTACTTTGTGAAATTTATCCCGATGCACCTATTTATACCGCTTTTTACGATAAACATTCTACGGCTTATCCTCATTTCAAAGATAAAAAAATTGTTAGCTCATGGTTTAATCTGCTTCCTTTTTCTTCAAAACTTGCCAGTCCTTTACGGTTTTTAACACCATTAATTTGGGGCAGCTTTAATTTTAAAGATTATGATGTTGTTATTTCTTCGGCCAGTTGGTATATAGCAAAGGGGTTTGGCGGGAGAAAACCAATTGAAGTTTGTTATTGTCATACTCCGCCCCGATGGCTTTATGGCTATAGTACTTCTGTAAATTTTCAAAAATTCGCAATTGTAAGAGTATATGCGTTAATTGTTGGTCATTTTTTGCGTCTCTATGATTATAAAAGAGCGCAAAAAGTAAATTATTTTATTGCCAATTCAAAAGAGGTTAAAGAAAGAATTAAAAAATTTTATAGAAGGGATTCAGCTGTTATTTACCCTCCTGTTAGTTTGCCGAAAACTCCGAAAGCAAAAAAAGAAGATTATTATTTTATAGTTTCAAGGATAGTTGGTGCAAAGGGTTTAGACCTGGCGGTTAAAGCAGCAGTTAAGGCAGGTTTTAAGCTTAAAATTGCCGGTTCTCCTCCTGCGGGTTATTCTTTTGAGCAGCAAAAATTGCTTAAAAACTCCAAAGGAAAAGTTGAATTTTTAGGTCAAGTCAGCGATAAAGAACTTGCGAAGTTGTATGGTCAAGCAAAAGCTTTTTTGGCTTTGGCAAAAGATGAAGATTTTGGCATAACACCTGTTGAAGCAATGTTGTCGGGTACTCCGGTTATTGCATTTAACGGAGGAGGATATAAAGAAACTGTAGTTAATGGAAGAACAGGAGTTTTATTTGATGATTATTCGGCAGAAGGTTTAGTCGAAGCAATTAAAAAATTTGAAAGTTTAAAATTAAATCTAAAAGAATGTATAGAGCAAGCTGAAAAATTCAATAAAGAAAAATTCAAGGCTGAAATCAAAAACTTTGTAGAATCAAAGATTAAATAGTAAATATTAAAAATACATACCAAAAATAAAATATATTTGCTATTTAATATTTTATATTTTATATTACTACCGTGCCGGAATTACCATCCTTCTTCTCTAAAGCTTACGAGGATAGGTAAGTTGAAAGGAGATTAATAATGCCTGAACTACCTGAAGTGGAAACATTAAAACTAGGGTTGCAAAAATATTTAGTCGGACATAAAATTCTTGACGTTGAAGTTCGTGTTGCCAAAATATTTCAAGGAAATACAAAAGATATTATCGGAGCAAAAGTAAAAGATATCAAAAGAGCAGGCAAGGGATTAATAATTGAGCTTGATAACGGATTTGATTTGGTTATCCATTTAAAACTTACGGGCCAGGTTATTTACCGCGATAAAAAAACCGCTAATATTAAGCTTTCAAGTAAAGCCGGAGGGCAGCTTCCTAATAAATTTACACACGTTATTTTTACTCTTGATGATAATGCTTTTCTTTTTTATAACGATGTCAGGCGTTTCGGCTGGATAAAAGTAATTAAAGCTTCTGATCTTCAAACCCTGCCCTTTTTTAAAGAAATGGGACCTGAACCCTCCGTCACCAAAGTTTCTTCAGGGCAAGCCATTTTAGAGCCTAAAAAATTTGAGGAGATTCTATCAAAATCATCAAGAGTAAAAATAACGTGTGTAA
>JAMCQQ010000296.1 GCA_023379515.1 Actinomycetota bacterium | reverse complement strand
TTATTAAAAATGCTATAAAGAGTGCCGATACCGCTGCGGTTGAAACTCCATGTTGTCCTGCCCCTGTTTCCGCAATAATACTGCTCTTACCCATTTTTCGCGCAAGCAACACCTGTCCAAGAGTATTATTGATTTTATGGGCACCAAGGTGACACAGATCTTCTCTTTTTAAATAAATTTTTGCCCCTCCCAAATATTTTGTAAGTCTGGCGGCAAAATAAAGAGGAGTCGGTCTGCCTGCATAATTTTCTAAATAATAAGAAAGCTCTTCCCGGAATTTTTTATCATTTTTTGATTTTAAATAATTTTTCTCAAGCTCATCTAAGGCACCGATCAGTATTTCCGGAACATATCTTCCCCCATACTGCCCAAAGTACCCTTGAGCCTTTTTTATATCCTTTATATTTTTTTTCATGTAATCTGCCTCTTTATAGCATTTTTAATAAATATTTCCACTTTTCCAATATCTTTCTTACCTGGTGATTCTTCCAGCTTTGTCGAAGCATCAATACCAAAAGGTTTTACTATTTGTATTGCTCCGGCTACGTTTTCGCAGTCCAATCCACCTGCTAAAATTACAGGGAAATCCTTACTTAGCCCCTTTACAATCTCCCAGTTAAAACTTTTGCCTGTGCCTCCATAAATATTTTCCTTAAAAGTATCAAGCAAAAAAAGGTCTGCTGTTTTTTTAAATTTCAGCATCTGCTTCGATATGGCTGCAAAAGATGAAACATTATCTTTAACTCTTATAAGCTTTATTAATTTAATATTTTTATTATGTTTTTTAATTTTCTTTAAATAATCCGGAGTTTCATCACCTGATAACTGTACATAATCCAGTCCAAGTTTTTTCGTAATTTCTATAACTCTGTCTATATCTTCATTTACAAAAACTCCAACAAATGACGGTTCTTTTTTATTCGGTCGGCGCAACGGGGGAAATCGTTTATTTATAAATTTGTCTTTTACTGCCGATGTTATCTCTTTTGCTCTGCCAGATTCTATCTTCCTTGCACTTTTGGTAGAAAAAATTAAACCCAGGGCATCTGCCCCCAAATCCGATATTTTTAAGGCATCTTCTTCATTTGTAATTCCGCATATTTTGATCCAAACCACAAAAGCAGCCTCCTAATAAATTAGCCTCTTATTATGTAATCCTTTATATACTTTTTATTTTACGGTTTCATCTTTTATTATTGCCAAATACTCATATTTTAAATCAGATTTTCTCTTCTTAACTTGTCTTCCATATCACTTAAATCATGTGCCAGGTTTTTGCTCTGCATAAAATAACTGCCTATCAAAAAAACCTTAATTCCCTTTTTATATAAATCTTTAATATAACCGGTATTTCCTATTCCGCTTTCACAAACAATTATCTTATCTTCAATATCTTTGCCTGATACATTCTCTAAAATATCAACAGCATTATTACTGTTTATTTTCATATTTTTTAAATTTCTGTTATTTATGCCAATTAACCGGGCACCGGTATTAAATGCTTTATCAAATTCTCTGACGTCGTGTGCCTCGACAAGCACATCAAGCCCTAAATTTTTAGCCATACCATAAAGCTTATTTAATTTTTTCTGCCCCAGAAGCGAGCTTATGAGCAAAATGCAATCTGCCCCCAAAGCTGCGCTCTCATATATTTGGCTCTCATTAAAAATGAAATCTTTTCTTAAAACGGGAAGATCTGATACTTTTTTTACCACTTCCAGGAAATCAATGCTTCCTTTAAAATAAACAGGTTCAGTAATGACAGATATTGCACTTATGAAGCTCTTGTATTTACTGTAAAGAATTGCAGTTTTTTCAATATCCAATGAGCCGTTAATTATCCCTCTTGATGGGGATGCTTTTTTTATCTCTGCGATTATATTTACTCTGCTGATGATGATATTTTTTATAAAATTAAAATTGCTATCTATGAAATTTTTATCTATTCTTTTTTTAGAGATATTGCCTCTATCCTCAAATTTGCCATAAAGGCTTTTTATTTCATTTTTTTTGTTGCGCAGTATCTCTTTTAAATAATCCATACTATCCTCCGGAACACAGACAGATCCCTTTCAGATTTTATTTGTAAATTCAATTAATTTGTTTAATTTTTCAAGTGCCTTCCCATTCTTGATAGAACAAACCGCCATTTCTATTGCTTCCTGTAAATTGTCAGTCTTCCTTCCCGCGACTATGGCTGCAGCAGCATTTAATATGGCTGAATCCCTTTTGGCACCTTTCTCAGTTCCTGAAAGAATTCCATGTAAAATCCCTGCATTTTCTTTTGGGTCCCCGCCCCTTAGCTCATCAATGCTGTATTTCTTTAAGCCAAGTTCTTCGGGATTAAGAGTGTACTTAACCACATTGCCATTATTTAAGTATTGAACCAGGCTGTTTTCCGAGATGGAAAGTTCATCAAGTCCATCCATTCCATGGACCACAAAGGCTCTTTTTACTCCAAGATTTTTAAGGGAATAAATCATTTTATCCATCAATTCTTTATCAAACACTCCCAAAACTCTTCCGGTTGCCATCGCGGGATTGGTAATCGGGCCCAAAATATTAAATATAGTCTTTATACCCATATCTTTCCTTGCCTTTACAACATTTTTCATAGCAACATGTGCATTTGGAGCAAAGATAAAACCTATACCGATTTCATCTATGCATTTTGAAATACCGCTTATTTCAAGATTTATGTTTATCCCAAGCTGCTCCAGCACATCAGCGCTGCCGCACATGCTCGAAACACTTCTGTTGCCATGTTTTGCTATTATTACATCAGCTCCGGCTGCTATAAAAGCCGCAGCAGTGGAAATATTGAAAGTATTTTTCCTGTCCCCGCCTGTGCCGCACGTATCCACAGTGTTTTTGTGCTTTGTTATTACTTTTTTAGCTTTTTCGAGCATGACTTTAGAAAAACCGCTTATTTCATCGATTGTCTCACCCTTTATTCTTAATGCGGTTAGAAACGATGCAATCTGGCAGTCATTTGCATTACCATCGATAATATATTTCATAACCTCATATGCTTCATCCATATCCAGATTTTCCAACCTTATTAATTTTTCGATAGTATCTTTTAACATTTAAAATCACCTCACAATTTTATAATTTAAAACCAGCTTGTCTGAAAATTTGCCAGTATAATTCCATCTAATTTATGAGCTTGATTGCTTTAAAAAGTGCACCTGCTTTATTTAATGTCTCAGTCCATTCATCTTGTATCAAGAATAGAAGGCACC